>JADFZZ010000030.1 GCA_015232315.1 SAR324 cluster bacterium
AAAAAGGTTTTTTATATAAATGAAGTCCTCCGTGAAACCCTGATTTTCAAGTTTTCTGGTGCATATTCCCTTTTTTACTTTGTGTTCTTCGTGTACTTCGTGGCTAAAAAAGTACCTGCACAGCTCGAAAAATTCCTGTGCGAAATTCAGGCTGCTGAACTGCGTGATGAAAAAATCATTGTGGGGATTGCCCTGTTTTTTGGCCATAGCTCGGATTTTTCACAAGGTGGAGGCTGGACTACGTCTATAACTGGCCGGACTTGTAACCCACCTCTTCCTGAGAGTAAAGCAGGATTTGTGGAGGCCGGTTTTTGTCAATGATTGTTGTGGTCTAATAACTTTGGAACAAGCCGATGATCTCAGGGAGAAAAAAGCGGTGGAACTGGAATCAGCTTAAAACAAATCAACATTGTCGCCAAGATCAACAGTCGCTTCTTTTTCCTGCTTTTTGGGAGTCGGGGATTGTGCGGTTTCAGCATCAGGAGTTTCCTGATCTGGTTCCGTTGCGGGCGAGGCCGAATCAAATAAGTCGACATTTTCTCCGATATCCTCACTGACGGCAGAAGGCTCTGTGTCTTGAGTTTCAGTAGTTTCCGGGTTCTCTGTCGAATCAAACAAATCGACATTGTCATCATCCTCCACTTTGTTGGATTGATCCTCCGAATCAAACAAATCAATATTGTCATCATCCCCGGTGCTTTGCTGATCGTCATCAGAACCAAACAAAAAGACATCCTCCACATCTTCGTGTTTCATGGAATAAACATCAGAAGACGGTTTAGCTCCATTTTCAATAAGCAGTGAGGAAACTTCTGCTGCCTGCGCTTTGACAGGTTTGATGTTCTGCTTTTTGCGGGCATTCCGTTGTGCGAGAAATTTTTGGTGAATTTCCCGCTGACTGTGCATGGTATAGCGTTGGGCCAGTTCTTCGAGATCCTGATCCAGTTGAGAATATTCATCTTCCAGACCACCGGGAACCAGTTTACCAACCTGATCGTGAATCACTTTAAGACTACGGATGATGGCCTGAAGCTTGGTTCGCATCACCTTGTCAAACTGGACACTCGCAATCACACTGGCAATTTCAGTTTCCAGTCTTTTGGAAATATTGGAAACTTCAACCATCGATTGCATGACGGTTTCGTCATCGTTGATAATTTTTTGAACAGCTTTGCGGGTTCGTTGATAGGTTTTGTCAGTGGTTTGAAGCTGCTGATTGAGTTTTTCCGTCAGATCACGTTCATACTGCGCAAAGCTATGCAGTATTTCATTGATCGCGATGGTTTTTTCATTGAGTTCTTTTTGGGCACTGTTGGACAGTCTGCGGATGTTTTCAGACAGCACACTCAATACTTTGCCTTCTTCACCGGCACGGATGGCTTTGATGACAGCATTCAGTGTCAGATCATCCAGATCTTCCTGGATTTCTTCAATGTTGGCCACCTGTTCAGCCACCAGCCCAACCTGTTTGCTGACAATACCGATAGATCCTACAATCCGGGTTGTAATATCTTTGCTGGAAGATAAGGTTTTCAGCAGGGTTTTGAGTTGGTTGTCTGTCACTTCAACACGTTCCGTACTGGAATTCGCCATTCGCAGAATATGATCCGCTTCCATGCTCTGAGATGTAGCAACTTCAGAAATCACCGCAAGATGTGATGAAATCTTGTTGGCTGTCTGGTCGGTTTCCCCGAGAACATGTTCAATCTGGATAATCTGGAGTTCTACAACCTTGCTCATCCAGTAATAAAACAACGTTTTTTCTTTTTTCCTGGCATGCAGGGCATCTCCGAGTCTGGCAACAATTTCTTCAAAAGCCTGGCTCACATGTTCCACCTGCTGACGGGAGATGTCATGATATTGCAAAGCTGTCACCACCTCGCTCATTTCCGGAGTGATTCTGGAGGCCAGTTTCTGAATGTTTTTACAATGTTTGCGGGTGTCCAGGGTCGCGTTTGAAAGTTCATTGATGATGTGCTGAACACTATGACGGCTGGAATCCAGCTCTGAGTTGAAGGTGTTGAGGTGTCTCAGGCTTTCTTTGCCAATTTCCGTAATTTGCTGGGTGGCCTGCCTGGTGGTGGAATAAATGGCATCAATATACTGAATGATTTGTCGATAAAGATTTTCTACAGATTCTGCCACCGCATAAAAATCATGTTTGCCGACCCTGGCAATTTCGATTTTCATTGAAACACCAAGGAACCGTATGGAGTGGCATAATTTTTCCAGAATCTCGGTCAAGGTGGTAACGGAAGCCATTTTCACATTCAGCTCTTCCAGTCCATTCAACACATTTTCAATTCTCTCAGACGCTGATCCCACCTGATCATAAGCATGATCAAACGATTTACGGAAGGCATCAATATTCAGTCCATCCCCGCTTTCAATCATACGGATGATGTCACTGGCACGACTGAGATTTTGAGAGCATAAACCGAAAAATTCATTGAGACGACTGCCAATGGCCAGAAACTCACTTTCAGTTTCCTTGGAGAGTGAATTCATGGCGTGAATGGCCTCTTTCAATTGACGTTCCCAGGTCCGATGTCCGCCAAGACGAAATTTCATCCAGGAAACCCGGGTTTTAATATGATGATAAATCGCGGCCATGAGCTTCAGACAATAAAATTAATGGACAAGGGAAGATTCGATTTCTTCCGCAGAATGAGTCAACTGATTGATATCCAGAATCAACGCTACCGTGCCATCCCCGAGAATGGTGGCACCTGAAATTCCTTCCACATCACGATACATTTTTCCGAGCGATTTGATCACGGTCTGGTGTTCGCCGATGACATAATCCACAACAAATCCAACCCTGCGGTTACTGACTTCAGTGATCACAACCTGTTCAATTTCAGGGGGTTCGCCATCCAGTCCGAATTGCTCCCGCAAGCGGATATATGGTATGATTTCGTTGCGGACATAGGCCACATGTCGATTATGCGCCTTGGCCACATCTTCTCTGCTCAATTCAACACATTCTTCGACAGAAGAAAGCGGAAGCACAAAGAATTCCCTGTCAATTTTTACCAGCAGACCATCAATGATAGCCAATGTCAGCGGTAATTTCAGGGTGATGGTGGTTCCCTGTCCCATTTTGCTCTGGATATCGATACTGCCCCGGAGCGCATTGATACTTTTTTTCACCACGTCCATGCCGACACCACGACCTGAGACACTGGTGACTTGCTTTGCGGTTGAAAAACCCGGCGCAAAGATCAGATTAAAAATCTCCGTATCCGACATTTCCGTATCATGATAGAGGAGTCCACGTTCCACAGCCTTGCTGCGAATGGCGTTAACATTCAGGCCCGCACCATCATCCTGAATCTGAATGAGCACATGGGCGCCGGAATGCGCGGCTGTCAACAGGATTGTTCCCTCCTCAGGTTTGCCTTCAGCAATGCGGGTTTCAGGGGATTCAATACCATGATCGATAGAATTGCGGATAATGTGAACCAGTGGATCATTGAGTTGTTCAATGACAGTCTTATCCAGTTCGGTTTCAGCACCTTCAGTTTGAATCACAACTTTTTTGCCAAGATCATTCGATAAATCACGGACCAGTCGGCGGAATTTATTGAAGGTTGAGCCAATCGGCAACATTCGGACACTCATGGTATTATCTCTGAGTTCCGTTGTCAGTCGTTCGACTTCTTCAGAAATCAGGGTGAGGTCTGAGTCACTTTTCATGTTGGCCCACTGGGTCAGTCGGGCCTGAACAGTCACCAACTCGCCAACCAGGTCAACCAGTTTGTCCAGTTTTTCGGAATCAACACGGATGCTTGAGGACGATTCACCCTGCTGTCGTTTTTCATGGGTATCACGAACCCGGTGCTGTTCCGCCAGAGCGGATTGAATTTTATCCGGAGGCACCAGTCCTGAATCTTCCAGTATTTTACCGATGGGCTTTTGTCCGCCCAATACCTGCTGAAGATCTTCCGGTTTGAGATCTCCGCGTTCAATCAGAATTTCGCCGAGTTTTTTATAGTTACCCTCCTGAAATGTCGCATCATCAATGACATCAATGTGAACCTCACAGACATCTTCGACAAAAATAAAAACATCCTTGATCGCATTGATGCCCCGATTGGTCGTCAACAGAATATCCCAACTCACATAACACAGTTCAGGGTCCATCTCTTTAATGGGTGGAATCAGATGCGTGTCCGCAATGATCACGGCTTCGCCAAGCTCCTGTAATTCTTTGAGCAACGGTGCCGGATTAGTACCATTGGCAAAAATGTCAGTGGAGGGCGTAAACCGTATACGGAAGGTGATGGTTTTTTCAGGATCAGTGTCTTGCTCCAGAGCAGGCTGCTGTTTTTCCTGACGTGACTGTTGTGCTTTGGGTTTTTCTTCAGGTTGCGTTTTTTCTATGGGTGCGGAAAGCAGATTGCGAAATTCCAGGACGATTGCTTCACCAATGGACATATCCACACTTCCCGGTTTGTCATGTCCTTCAAGCAAAGCTTTGATATGATCATGCGCGGACAATGTCAGCGCGATCAATTTGGGGGTGACCGGCAAATCGCCATTCCGGACACGGTCATAGGTGCTCTCTACTTCATGGGTGAATTCAGCGATGTCATCGTGGCCGAACATGGCGCCTGAACCTTTGATGGTGTGCATGGCACGAAACGCGCTGGCAATAATGTCCATGTTTTCCGGATCCTGTTCCAGTTCCAGCATGGCGTTTTCCAGTTCGGCCAGTCGTTCAGTCGCTTCTTCCCGATATACCTCTTTGATTCTATCAAATTCGTCACTCATCCCATCACCTTTTTAACCACCGCTATGAGTTGATCCGGTTTGAAGGGTTTGACAATCCACCCTGTCGCTCCGGCACTTCGTCCTTCCTGTTTTTTAGTATCCTGGGACTCGGTCGTAAGCATGACGATTGGTGTGAACTTGTGGGCAGGATTCGCGCGCAGTTGTTTGATAAGCTCAATCCCGTCTACATTCGGCATGTTCAGGTCCGTGATGACCATATTCACACTGTGTTGCTTGACCTTGTTTATCGCATCAGCACCATCTACAGCCTCAACCACCTCATATCCCGCGTTTTTCAGAGTAAATGTCACCATTTGCCGGATACTGGGCGAATCATCGACGGTCATTATCACTTTGCCCATTTTGCTCCTTCTGTCTTGATTTCTGGTTAATTACAAAGCTTGATCACTTCACGGGCAATGCTCTCCAACGGAAGAACCTTGTCCACACATCCTAATTTGACGGCTTCTTTCGGCATACCATAAACCACACAGGAAGCCTCATCCTGCGCGATGTTATAGCTTCCCATTTCTTTCATTTCAAGCATTCCTTTGGCGCCATCATCCCCCATTCCTGTCATAATTACACCCACCGCGTTTTTACCAGCGTATCTTGCGGCTGAGCGAAACAGGACATCCACCGAAGGACGATGCCTGGTGACCAGTGGACCATCTTTCACTTCCACATAATAACGGGCACCGCTTCGTTTGAGCAGCGTATGTTTGTTGCCCGGAGCGATCAGTGCGCGTCCCCTGACAACAGAATCGTTATTTTCCGCTTCCTTGATCGAAACCTTGCACAAACTGTCCAATCTGCGAGCGAACGCCGCGGTAAAATTTTCGGGCATGTGTTGCACAATTACAATTCCCGGAGAATCCTCAGGAAGTGCTTCCAGAAAAACTTTCAAGGCTTCTGTTCCGCCGGTCGAGGCCCCGACGATCACGACCTTTTCAGTTGTCTGGATCATGGAATGTGTTGGCGCTCTGGCAATCACCGCATCCGCGGTCAGTTTAGGCTGTGGGGTGGAAGAGGCCCTGGATGAAATTTTCCTGGCCTTTGCCATGGCGGCACCTTTCACCACATCACAAATCATGATCTTGGCTTCTTCCAGAAATTGTTTGGTTCCCAGCCTGGGTTTGTGGATGATATCAATCGCGCCCAGTTCCAGTGCTCTTAAAGCGGTTTCAGAGCCTTTGTCGGTGAGACTGGAACACATCACCACCGGTATCGGATGTTGGCTCATCAGTTTCTGCAGGAACGTGATGCCATCCATTCTCGGCATTTCCACATCCAGTGTGATCACATCAGGAATCACGCTTTCCAGTTTATTTGCGGCCACCAATGGATCACTGGCCATTGCCACTACTTCTATCTCCGGATCCGATGAAAGAATCTGTTCCAGGGTTTGTCGGACAATGGCAGAATCATCAATGATCATAACCTTGATTTTATTCATGATAACCGTCAGCTCAATGGTTGAAAATAAAGACTTCGAATCACTTCTTTTTATAAATGGTAGGTGAAACCTGCACCAGCGGAACGTCCATCCCATGCAAGGTTTCTGAGTGGCCTACAAACACATAGCCACCATCATTCAGATTGCGGCAAAACTTATGAAATATTTTTTCCTGAGTAGGTCGATCAAAATAGATAATCACATTACGGCAGAAAATAATGTCATACCGCTCTTTCAAGCCATAGTCTCCATCCATGAAATTCAAACGGCCAAACGTAATCAGACGTCGTAATTCAGGCACGACTCTCAAATTCGGTTTTGCTGGATTCTTGCTTTTCATGAAATATTTATGTTTAAAATCCAGGGGGATCCCGACCACCCGATCAGGGGGATAAACCGCCCTGTGCGCAATTTCAAGGACTTCCATGGAAATGTCCGTTGCCAGAATTGAAAACCCTGAAATAGCTGATTGATTTCTGGAATGGAACTCGGAAAGGACCATGGCCAGGGTATAAGGTTCTTCGCCACTTGAACATCCAGCACTCCAGACTTTCAGGCTTTTTCGTGAACCGTGCTGTTGCACCAGGTCAGGGATTGCGGTGCGAGTCATGTAGTCAAAATGGCCGGCTTCCCTGAAAAATTCGGTTTTGTTGGTAGTGACCTTGTTAATGAACGGGATCATTTCCTGCGCTTTCCCTTCAGGGCTGAACAGAAAATCAATGTATTCGGTGAAAGAATTCAACCCGAGCAGTCGCAGTCGTTTCTGCAGACGTGATTCCAGCAACACTTTCTTGATCGGAGGCATCTTGATGCCAAACTCCCGATGAATGAACTGGCTCAAACGCTGAAAATCATGCTCACTTAACGTGTTGTTGATCATAGGGGGATCTCTTACCACAAATCAATTTCAGTTGTTTCTTTCTCCTGTTTTTCAAGAGAACGTTTCCAGTATTGTTCATCACGTTGGACAATCTCTGTTCCATAGGTTTTCTGGATTTTTCGAACATGCACAGAAAAATCCATGGCGGAAAAGTGTATCACGCGGCCATTGTCTCCGCCCAGATCAGCCGCGATCAGCGGAATTTTTTCTGTGGCCAGATACTCCCGAATAAAGCGCGCGTTCACTTGCCCCACGCAGAAAAAATTAGTCGAATCATTAGAATTCTGAAGCATATTACCCCCACCGAAAGCCTTGGCCTTCAGATATTCTTTGCGTGCGCCGTTTTTGATCATTTCATTGATCAGCAATTCCATGGAATGAATCCCATACCGACCCGCTTCGGTGATCTCAACCGGTAAGGCTTTTGAATAACGCTTATTGCTCAGCAAAAAGTGGTTCATCCCAATAATTTTCCGGACAGGATCATACAGGCATGCGGCAACACAGGATCCCAGCAACGTGGAAATGATAATAGGCTCTTTTGTCGCGTGAAACTCCCCCGGATCAATCGTGATTTGGGGGTGTCCTCTCCAGATTCTTTGTCGCAAATATTCCTCATTTAAAAGAGTGACCTTTTTATTTTTCCGCAAACATCAGGTGCCGTCAGCCAATCGCCCGTTCACAGGTTTCAACCATTGAGCATTCCCAGAGATTCTGAATCAAAAATTTTATTGATATTCAGGATGATAATAAAATTATCTCCGTGCTTCCCCATGCCGTCAATAAATTCAGTATTCAATCGGGTTCCGATTTTAGGTGCCGCTTCAATTTCAGAAAGTTCCAGAACCTCCTGAACTGAATCCGCAATCGCCCCCAGCAGCAGATGATCGCCTTCCAGTGTGATTTCCACAATGATAATGCAGGTATTGATGGTTTTTTCTGTGCGGGTCATTCCCAGTTTCAGTTTCAGATCTACAACCGGAACCACGCTTCCACGCAGATTGATCACACCTTTCATATAGTCGGGTGTCTGTGGAACCCGTGTCACAGACTCAAATTCCAGCACTTCCCGTATTGAACCGATATCCAGCGCGAAGATTTCATCATCCAGTGTGAACGTCAGATATTGTTCTACGTTATCCAAACTTTCATTTTTTGATTTTTCGTTATGTTCCATGGGCATACCTCTGGACCGGGCCTTCTACCTTCGATGTGAATAAACAGGATTTCCATGGATAGACAAGATTTAGAAATCCAATGCAGGACAGTTGCTTCTGTCAACCGAAACAAAGCCATTTTTTCTGGTTGAAACCAACGGTGTCTACCAATTGACGTAATAGCGCGGGGCAAAGGCCATCCAGTTGGACGGTTTTTCCTGATTTGGCCGCTGTTTGAGACAAAGAATAGAGCAATTGTACAAAAGATAAATCAGCCTCGGTCAAGCCACTTAAATCCAGTTTGAGAAGCTGAACTTTATCCAGTGCCTCGACCAAGCCTGTTTTCAACTCTTTGGCATAACCAATCGTTGAGTGGCCCTGGATGCGCAGTTTTCCTGTCTGATTATCTTCTGAAATAAATTCTAACATGGTTTCCTTTGTTATTATTCTTGCGGATGTAACGGTTCAGCGGCTACCACAATATTGCGTCCAGATTCCTTTCCGCGATAGAGGCAATCATCCGCTTTTTTCAGGAGCATTTCAACATCTGTCGCATCATCCGGATAGGTCGCAACCCCTATTGTTACCGTGAGATTTCCTGTGGGTTGCATTTCCTGGTGAGGTATGACTTCATCCTCAATCGCTTTTCTGAGTTTTTCAGCGACCTTGATCGCCGCGTCTTTATTGCAATTGGGAAGGATTACGACAAATTCCTCGCCACCAAATCTCGCGGCAAGATCCCCGTTGCGAACATTCTGGGCAAACACAATTGCGACGGTGGCCAACACCACATCGCCCATCTGGTGTCCATGGGTGTCATTGTAAAATTTGAAATTATCCACATCTGAAATGATAAAGGAAAACGGTTGTTTGGTGTCAGGATACAAAGTCAGCAGGGCACTGACGAATTCATCCATTCTGCGGCGATTCGCCAATCCGGTCAACCTGTCTGTATCGGCCGCCCGTTCAACCCGGTCCAGTTCACGATGCTTGTAATACCAGATCCTGAATTTGGTCATGGCATGTTTAAGATCAAACACCGAGTAGGGTTTTCCCAGAAATTCGTCTATTTCCCGTTCTACCAGCAACAACCGGTTGAGCGAGTTGTTGCAGTAATTACTGATGATAAAAATCGGTGCCCCATGAACTTTCAGGGCATTGATCAGGTTTTCAACAGCCGCCAGTTCTGATTCCATCATGTGAGGATACTGGACATCGACAATCAGGAGGTCAAACCTGTGGTCCAGCGGACTATCCAGATATTCCTGCGGATCCGCATAGATGACAGGTTCACATTCGCTCCATTCCGAATAAAGCGCACCCTGGATGATCATACGATCTGATTCATTGACATCAATGATCGCGACTTTGGGTTTGTCAGACGAATGGACTCTCTGATTTTTGCGAATCATCGACTGTGCGGTGGTGAGCTTCAATTTTTCAGCGAGAATATGCGCGAACAAAAAATAAAAGACCGGCACCAGTTCGTCATCATTCTGAACCTTGAATACTTCATGTGGAAACGAAACCAGTTCACAATCGCTCTGCGCGATCACATCGGCAGATCTTGGTCCCGGTGAAATGACCGACATCTCACCCGCAATGTCTCCCGGACGTTCCAGACGCAGGATGAATTTTTCCTGGCTCATCACATCCAGTGTTCCTTCGACCAGAATAAACATTTCCGGAGGCATGGTGTCGCCATCCTTGATCAAGACTTCATCTTTTTTCAAATGCAGGAGATAGCCTTGTTGAAGAACCTTTCGCAGAACAAGTTTTCCCGCCTTCTTAAAATACCTGCTTTCCTGGAGAATATTCAGGATCACTTCCAGGCGTGGATGAGTCACCAACAGTTTCGGATTATTTTTATCTGGTACTGATAAAGGGGTACGAAGCATAGATCTCCTCTTGACATTCCATTGTGGTTTTGTAGGGTTTATTCACCAGTCATGCCATAAAAATCAAGAGGATTGTATGTTTATACGGATCCGGGGTAAAAATAAAATAGTTGTAAACCATTTATGACGTATTGAATATTCTCCTGTCAATTAAAACTTCTGGAAATCGTTTATGCTAATGTATGTGATCAGCTTTGTTGTGACACCACTGTTGCTTTGGGGGTGGGGATTGTTACGGTTTCATCGTTACAAACGGTTGAACCTTAAGGTGTTAATGCTATTTTTTGTTGCGGGAGCCGTCAGTGGTTTGATCGCGCTGTTGATGAACCACTCGATTGAAAAATACACCATGTTCTGGCCTGATGCGGAAGAGCAGTTACTGGGAACCTGGGACACTGGAATGCCTGTGTATGCCTATGGTTTCTGGTTTCTTGTCGGCTTTAATGAGGAATTTGCGAAAATGCTGGTGCTGTTGATGTTGTTTTTTCCGTTCAGGTTCATTGAGGAACCGCTGGATGGTATTTTTTATTCAGTCACAGTGGCCATGGGATTCGCGACCCTGGAAAATCTGTTTTATGTGAGCCAGTATGGTTACTCCATTCTGATGACGCGTTCCATTGTCACCTTGCCGGCTCACATGTTCATGAGTGTTCCGGTCGGATACTTTGTGGCAAAATCGAGATTGTTGCTGGAGGTTCGGCCACTCCCGCCACTGGGCATGACCTATAGCATTCGTTATATCCTGGCCGGTTGGTTTCTATCTTCATTTCTGCATGGATTTTATGATTTTATCCTGTCAACAGAATGGAGAGTTTTCGCCTATGTTCAAATCCTGCTCATGATCGCAATGGCTATTATCCTGAGCCGTCATGTCATGCGAGTCTCGCCCTACAAACCGCCCGCAGAGTCCCTACACACGTCAAACGGTTGAGAGAAAGGTTAGCTGTGGAAATCAGATGTCTTCAACCGTTGGGGGATGATGCCTGTTTGATCTGATACTTCAATTGGGCAATCGCTTCCATCATTACCATCATGAGTGACGGTGAGGCCTGAAACCGTTGAATAACCGGGATAATTTCAAACAAGGCTTCATTCAGCAACCCTGGATCTGATTGTGTCGAGGTGGCTTCATGAAACAGTTTGGTCAAAGACATGACTTCCATCAGGGACTGGGTCTGTTCCATTTCATGTGTGATCATTTTGATAATTTTTCTGAAACGTTCCGCTTCACGGTTTTCTTTAGTCAACAGAACCAGATTTTCGAAAGCTTCCCGTTTGGCGTCACCCGAGGCCTTTTCATAGGTGCTGAGTTCAACTTCAAACAAGGCACGGTTTTTGAGGGCAAGGGCCTTGTCATAATCCGGTTGCCCTTCGAGGATCGTGTTCAACTGGGCAAATGCGGATTTGTATCTTTTTTTCTCAAAATACCATTCGCCCTTGAGATAGGAGATTTGCGACACAGCCTGAAGGGCTTCCGGATATTTTTCAGAATCGGGAGGCACCTGCCTGAACAAAATCAACGCGGACTGGTAGCGTTTTTTGCCCAGTGCTTCCATACCTTTTTCAAACGGGGATTTTTTGTATTCTGTCCAGTATTGCTTCAAGGGGGCACAGGCCGACAACCCTGTCAGGAGTAAGGCCATAAGCAGCAGTTTTTTGACAGGAATTGTTCTGCTTCGGTATCCCCGGGAGAAAATATGAGCCATCAGTCTGTTCCTGTTCATTGTTGTGAATTACGAACCTTTCTTTGTAGTGCAACCACAATACCAACAATCAGAACCGTGAGGATGAGAATCCCGATGCCAAGGCCGACGAACGAAATAGCGTTCTTGAAAACAACCATGAACACAATGCTGATCAACAACAGGGTTGGAATTTCATTGAACATTCTCAAATGCTTGCCTGTCATTTTGCAGGTACCCTCCAGCAATTGTTTGCGCACCAGCCCGCACCAGTAATGATAGCCCAGCAACAACGCGATGAGAAACAGTTTGACATGCAACCAGGGCTGAAAGCCCCAATACATGATCAGGGCTGTACCCATCACAACCGTCAGGACCATGCCCGGCTGGGTTATGGCATACCACAGTCGTTTTTCCATCAGGGCAAACTGATTTTCAAAAAGTTTTCTTTCATACTCCGGTTTTTCAGAGGCTTCCTGATGGTATACAAACAACCGTCCCAAATAGAATAAACCGCTGAACCAGACAACAACGCCAATAATATGAAGTGATTTAAGCCAAAACACGAGGTCTCCTTGCAAGAGGTGAGAGTAGACAATCAGGTTGAGGGGAAATCAGATACACGCAGACGGGATAAACTGCCAGTGTTTACTCGGGATTCAACCACTGAAGTTTAAAAAAACCATCTGCCGGTGCCAATTGATTGGTTAACCAGGGCAGAAGTTCTTTCAGTTGATTTTGAAGACACCATGGTGGATTGATGAGGATGAGTCCACTTCCGGTCATTTTTCCTGAGGCATGATCGGGAGCCACGCAAAGTTCTGTATAAAGCATTTTGGGAATAGCGGCGTCACAACAGGCCTCCAGTAGTCCTTCCACCAGTGTCCGTTGAACAACCGGATACCAGAGCATGTACGTTCCTGTCGGGAAACGGCGATAACCAGCATGCATTCGGGAGATGACCTCAGCATAATCACGGGATCCTTCATAGGAGGGATCAATCAGAATCAATCCCCGGCGCTCACGGGGGGGCAGACAGGCCTTGAAGGCCTCATAGCCGTCACCACCGGAAACAGATACCGAGGCGCTATTCAGAAATTCCTGTTTGAGGACTTGCAGTTCGGTGGGATGTTTTTCCCACAAAACCATGCGGTCATGCTCACGCAGGCAGTAGCGGGCAATTCGTGGAGAGCCAGGATAATAAGACAGGTTCTCTCCGAAATTAAACGCTTGAACCGCTTTCAGATAGGGTTCAATTTGAGGATGCGAGGCGGGTCGATGCCACAATTTACCGATGCCGTTGAGATATTCACGATTTTTCTGAACAAACTCAGAATCCAATGGATAGCCCCCAGCTCCCGCGTGGGTTTCGAGATAAAAGACAGGTTTATCTTTCTGGATCATGTATTCAATCACCAGCGACAAGACCGCATGTTTGAGAACATCCGCGAAATTACCCGCATGGAATCCGTGCCGATAACTGAGCATAATTTTTCCGGTTCAGGTTCAGGTTTTTTGCTCGATCGTATCCAGGAGTGAAACGATGACATTGCTCATGGTAACCAGTTTCTTATATTCCATTTCAGCCCTGGTTTTATCGACTTCCTTGAGAGAGATGATGGTTTTGACAAGCTGGTGCAGTTTTTCATGATCAAATTCCAGTTTTTTCATTTCCTCAAAATGGCCATAGGCCGCGATCCCTTCCGCATAAAGCCATCTTCCCAGCATACAGTCCTTGTGTGAAACAGCTTCTTTGACGCTCAGGGTTTCCCGTCCATCGAGATAATTCCGCAACCGTGTTTTCCATGCCATGTGCTGGGAGCGAGCCAGTGAGAAATCCATATTTTTTACCGGCAATAAGGTCTGATTGGTTGTTGCCTCCAACCTGAAAAATGCCACAAGTTGCCGGAGATCATTGCTTGTATGGCGGATATCCCTTGCGTTCTGCACGGACTGACTGGAATTTTCCGCCAGCAGATTGATCACTTCTTCCAGTCCGTGGATGGTGCTGTTGAGTTTGTTGACACCTCCGGAAAGTTCTGAGGAGGATTTCGCGATTTCCCTGACCCCCATTGTGGCTTCAACGGTAGCATTGCTGACTTCGCTGGCACTTTGGGCGGCATCGTTGATCGACCGTGTGATTTCATTCAGGCGCATGGAAGCTTCATTGGTATTTGACACCATCTGTTCACCTGATTTGCCAATGTCCGTCAGAAACCGGCTGATTCTGGCAGCATCCTGTTTTTGGGTTTCTATCAGAGAATTAATCGCGTCATTGCTTTCCGCTACATCCTGAATAATAGTTTCCACTTTTTGTGTCTGTGACAGGACACTCTGACTGAGTTGCTGAACCTGTGTGATTTCCTGATTGATCTCGCTGGTCGCTTCCGCGGTCTGCTGGGACAAAGCCTTGACTTCACTGGCGACTACCGCAAAACCTTTGCCCGCCTCGCCGGCGCTTGCGGCCTCAATGGTGGCATTGAGCGCCAGCATGCTGGTCTGGGACGCAATATCATCAATCAGTTTGACCACCCTCGAAATCCGTTGAGCTTTTTCCTGAAGTTGCTGGACCGATGTCAGGTTGTCCCGGGACCGTCTGGTTGCTTCAGCAGAATTTTGCTTGGCCTGCTGCGTTTGTTCCGCAAATTGTTCCAGGGATTCCAGCATTTTTACGGCATTGGAACTGACGGCGTTTAATTCGTTGGTGGTCTGCGTTACATTCTGGTTCACAGCGTTCATGTTCCCGGAAATATCACGACTGGACGAGGCGACTTTCCCGATCTGTGTGCTCAGGCTTGAAATCATGTTGGAAATCTGTGACAAACTGGCTGAGGCCTCTTCGGTTGCGGCTGCCACTGTTCCTATGTTGTTTGTCATTTTATGGGAAAATTCAACCATCGACTGGGCTTCAGCCTTCATTTCATCAGGACTGCTTGCCATCTGGTTCACACCTGCTTCAATTGATCCCGCTGAGGCTTCAATCGATTGGGTTGCGCTTATAATGCCACCGATGATTTTCCGCACATTGCCGACCATTTGTTTCAACGATTGCAACATCAGGCCGATTTCATTTTTTTCATGGACTTCCAACTGGAGCGCTAAATTGCCTGAAGCCACTTCATTTCCGGTGAAAATGGTCATTTCAAAGCCTTTTTTTAGATCAATCAACATGAAGCACACAATCAGTATGGAACTTCCAATAATCGAAATAGCCAGCAGACTCATGGTCCAGACATCCGTAAGGGCCTCACTTAAAGCGATCTCCAGTTTTTGAAGAATTTCACCTGCCATAAAATCTTCTATTTCATGCAGAAGATCAATCCTGCCGGTTGAGACTCTGAACCAGTTTTCCGCATCTTCAGTGAATTGTCCCTGCGGCCCCGCGTCCATGGCGATTTTCCGCAGGCGCATTGTGTCTGTGATCATGGCACCGTTCATCAATCTGTTGTATTGCGCCAAAGTTGTTTCAGAGGCATTGTCCTGAAAATTATTCAGATACACATCCTGACTGCTGACAAGCCCCACAAATTTTTCATACAATCCCGGACCAAACCGTCCCTGACCAAAGGTATTGCTGAGGGTTGCCCGTTCGATACCGGCTTTTTCCTTGGTTCTCATGAGCTGTGAATAGGCGTTGATCTGAAGGGTCAACTCACCGCTCAAACCCAATTTTGAAATTTCGGTAACACCTGACAAAAGATTCTCAATGATTGAGGTGTAATATTTAAGTTCCTCAGCAACGGGAATACTCAAACCGTCTATCCTGGTTCGAATGGACATTAATTGTTCCAGGTCACCTGTGGCGTCATGCAATAAATTTTCACTTTCTTTTGAAAGTATTCCGGATTCAGTTTCTTTGATAAGGGCTTCAAGGTTCATTATTTCCTGGTCAGTATCCCGACGCTGTTCCGGCAGGGAATCTCTGAATTTATTGCCCTGACTGCCCAGAAATCCAGCCGACATTCCCCGTTCTTTCTGAAGTTCATGCACCAGACTGCTGGATTGAACAATAAGTTCTGACAGAGATTTCAACTTCCTGTTGAGATTGATTGCACTGACACTATGACTGATATCCAGCAAGGCAAAGCCCGCACAAACCAGAATCAGAAAACCTAGCGTGACTATCAACTTGTGAGTGATTTTGATTTCTTTAAGCATGAGTTCCTCATTTTTTAGTAAGTTTTTCAGAAAAATCTTTTGTTTTTATATAAATAACCCCTGTGAATGGCAAGAACATTAATGCTGCTCTCAAGGCAAATTCCCGGAAATTTTGATATGATGCAGGTATTGAAAGGCGTTGATCTTACATCAAAAAAATGGATAGCAGGATTGTTTCTGCTGCTGTTTGTGATCCGGTTGTACCATCTGGATGGTCCCCTTGTGGATCGGCATAGCTGGAATCAGATTTCGACCGCCGCCACGATCAAATACATGACCATGGACTGGAAATATCTGCTTTATCCCACGGTCGATGTTTACGTGGCACCCGGCTATGAAAGCCGGGTTTATGCCCAGGAATTTCCGCTTTATCACATCCCGGCGACCTTGCTGAACCAGTGGACAGGACACCTTGAAGCCTCTGCCAGGATCGTCACCATTGCTTTCGGGATGCTCGGCTTGTGGGGTTGGTTTCTGCTTTCACGTAAAACCGCAGGTGATACGGTCGCATGGTGGACCACCCTGTTCTGGGGGTTCTCTCCGCTCAACTGGTTTTATCAGCGGGCTGTGATGGGTGATACCAGCATGGTGACCGGCATGATCTGGGGCTTGTATTTCTTTTATCTCTGGCTGGAACAACAGCAAAAAAAGTATTTGTTTTATGCTCTGCTCTGGACAATGGCCACAGGGTTGTTCAAACCGTTCGGGTTGGTGATCGGCGTCAGTTATCTGGCACTCATTGTTTTAAGAAAAAATTACTGGTGTTTCCGTCGTTGGGAAATTTATGTCGTTGCCCTGCTGGCATGGCTACCAACCCTCTTGTGGATTGCCCATGCGCTGACCCTGGAATCAGGCATCAGTGAGTTTGCGGATGTCAACAACATGAACCAGATTCGGCATCCTGAACTTCTGCTTCAATGGGAATTCTATTCCACCCTGATCGGGCCTAGATTGCTGGATTCCCTGCTCACGCCCTGGATCGGCATTTTTTTTATCGGAAGTCTGTTTTCACTTCGTGTCACCGCTATTCGTTATCACATTCCCATCGCCTGGATGAGTGGCTGTCTGATGTATCTGGTCATTGTTCAGCATGGAAATTTTCAGCATGAATATTACCAGCTTCCTTTCGGTCCCGGACTATGTTTGCTGGCGGGACTGGGCTTTGAACAATTTCTGGGAAAAAACATGAAATATCCAATGGTCCAGACATGGTTTGCCCGACTGATGATTGTATTGTTCATCCTGCATGCAACAGCCTATTTTTATCGCTTCTCACGGTATGACGAAGGCAGCTATGCAACAGGCAGGAAAATCGCGGAACTGAATGACACCCCCGAGGCTCGTGTGCTGGCATGGGATATTGGTTCTAACAAATGGAATCAGATGATTTATTATTCCGGTTTGACGGGCTGGTGCCAGAACAGGGAACTCACGCCGGAACTGCTGGAATTATATCGTCAGCATGGAGCACGCTGGCTCGGAGTCAACATGCTGAAGGAAACCCATTATCCCACCTTCCGCCCCCTGCTTGAAAAAATTGAGACCGCCTATCCACTGGTATGGAAAAATGATCAGTATCCTGATCGTTATCAGCGGAAAACAATGTCGCTGATCTTTGATCTTCAACCGGATGCGGGGTTGCCTTGAACCTGCCAACAAAGGAGTGATGCTTAAAAAGGTGAAGGGTTTGCATAGCTATTTCAAAAAATATTCGATGCCTGGTCTTTCCTATCAGAAATAAAAATGATAAGTATCAGACCATAAATTTTAATCATTTTTGGTCGGGTACTTAACTGTCATCCCGATCCTTTGGGATTTTATTTTTTTGTAAGCCTTATGTCGAAAGGACATATTTTGAATTACGCGACCGCGACTCATTATTTTTGTGATCAAAAAACCTCAATTTAAAGTTGGTAATCATGCAGTCAAAAATTTTGATATGTCTGGTATTTTTTCTGTTTCTTCAAGCCATGCCCGTACATTCCGCGGATGAAGATGTTTTATTTCCCAGATCCCAGATCATAAAAATTCAGGTTTATTTCTGGAAAAAGATATTCACTGAGATCAAGGTCGATGAAGGCGTGTTTCATGACAGTGAACTGGTGTTGCCCATCTATCGCAAAATTTCATTGACCGGACTGAGCAACCGTGAGGCCAACTCCCAAATCAAACAGGCCCGGCAGGAAATTCAGGAAAAGCTGAGTGATCTGGCCCAGGCACTGGAACGTGGCTGGAATCTTACCGCCTCGCAACAGGAACTGCTGGACAAATTCTATGTCGGCATCACACCGGATGAACTCCGGCAATCCATGGACCGCATCCGGTTTCAGGGTGGTTTGATGGAACGGTTTAGGCAGGGAATCATCCGATCAGGCGCATACCTGCCCTTTATTCAGGCCACGTTGCATGAACAGCGATTGCCGTTGGCTCTGGGCTATATTCCGCATGTGGAGTCCTCGTTCAACCTGATGTCTCATTCAAAAACCGGTGCGAAAGGCATTTGGCAGTTTGTCTACAGTACGGGTCGTGAATACATGAGAGTCACCCCCTATGTGGATGAACGTAAAGATCCTTTCACTTCCAGCAAGGCCTCAGCCAGATTGCTCAAGAAAAACTTTGAATTGCTGAATTCCTGGCCCCTGGCAATCACAGCCTACAATCATGGACCAAACGGACTTAAACGGATTGTTGAGACCATGGGGACTGATGAACTGGGACACCTGATCCGGCATTATAAAAGTCGCAGTTTCAATTTTGCCAGCAAGAACTTTTATGCTGAAATCATGGCGGCCTGGGATGTGGCCGCCAATTACCGTCAATATTTTGGTGAACTGGATCTGGATGAACCCATCTATTTTCAGACCGTCAGGCTGTCCCATGCGATGTCACTGACCAGTTTAACCGCCTTGCTGAACTATTCACGTGAAGAGATTCTAAACCTCAATCCGGCACTCCAGTTTCCTGTTTCTCAGGGGTATGTCCCCATTCCGGATTATTATCCGGTCAAACTGCCCTACCATCCTTCAGGAATCCAGTTCAATCCGGACCTGGCAAGGGATACCGAAGCTCAAGTCGTGAGCAGTGAACCTCGAAGCGTGGTCGTTCGTTCCGGGGACACCCTGTTTGGCCTTGCACGAGCTAATAACCTCACGGTGGAAGAACTGGCGCAACTGAATGGAATTCCTATGGATAATCCTGTCATCTATCCGGGAACAACACTCAACCTTCCTGCGGTTTCAAATGAAATTTCTGTAGAAATTTCTTCACGATCCCCGTTGACCCGATATGTTCAGGTTGGCTCTGGAGACACGCTGAAGCGCATTGCCAGGACGTATAATGTGGATATCGACGATCTCATGACTGAAAACCGCATCACCCGGGAAGACAGCCTTTTTCCGGGGCAATCTCTGAAATTGCCAGGGAAATGGTTGCCTTATCTGAAAGAACTTGAAACCACTGCCAGAATCCGCAAACGGGTTGTTCAGCGTGGTGACAGTCTGTATAGCATTGCCGTGGAAAGCGGAATCTCTCTGAGTAAACTCATGCAGGCCAATGGGCTGACACACACCTCTGTGATTTATCCCGGGCAGGAATTGGTGATCAGTCTGTAAAGGGCACGAGCAAACTTTTACAACTTTTTCTTTTGCCATTCCTGAGTGTTTTTCATGAACCACCCCACCTCGTTCTTCCATCCATTCCCTAACTCAGGGTGTTGGCGTTCCAGATGGACGATCCTGTTGATGATATGCCTCCCCCTATGGGCTGGCTGTACTGTCAACACCCCAGCCATACACGGCGATGAAAGCCAAAGCATCCTCACAGCTATCCGGATTTACCCCTCCCACTGGCTCGGCTATTTGAGACTGTCCCAATATTTTCAGCAACAGCGCGAATGGAACAAGGCCATTGCCGTGCTTGAAAACGCCCGGGAAGTTGTTTCGGACACCACCCCTGTCATGAGCGCGCTGGGAAGGCTTTATCAAACCGTTGGTCAGAAGAATCAGGCCTTGAGTCTGTTCAATCAACTGCTGGAACAGGATCCGCAAAATTCGGTTATTCTCTTTGAACGCGGACAGTTTTTCCTCAGAATGGGTCGTGTGGTGGAGGCGATCAAAGATCTGGAGAAATCCATCAACATGAATCCTGATTTTTTTGATCCACATCTGGTTTTAGGGATCCTGCGTATCAATCTGAAGCAGGTTGACGAAGGGTTGGTTTTGCTGATCAAGGCCGCGGAAATAGAACCAAGGCATCCGGAACTCTGGCATCAACTCAGTCTGGCATGGCAGGAAAAAAAAGATTGGCCCAAAGCCAAAAACGCCATGTGGGAAGCTCTCCAACTCAATCAGGAACATTATTTTTATTTGCAGTCTTACGTGAGCATTCTGGAACATCTCGAATTTACTGAATCCGTGTCCACGGAGATGGAAAATATTCTGGAAACCATGCTGACACTGTTTCCTGAAGATGCCTGGACTCATGCGCATTATGGCAATATGGCGCTTGTCCAGAACAAATATGACGTCGCTGAAACATATCTGAAGCAAAGCCTGAAATTCCGGGACGATTACGCCTGGGCCTGGTTCCGGCTGGGATTGCTTTCCCTGGCAAAAGAAAATCCCGATCAGGCTATTTCACTGTTGGTCAGAGGATTGGCCTACGAACCTGACAACGCCTGGGCTTACAAACAACTGGGAGACATTTACTTACGGCAACAAAAAATGGATGACGCGATACGGGTGTATCAAAAGTTGCTGACTCTACCGGAAAAAGAACCGGGTCTGTATCTTCAATTGAGTCAGTTGTACTGGTCAGAACTCAACTTCAACAATGTGGAAGCCACACTGAATAACGGCCTCAAGGTTTTTCCAGATTCTATCGAATTACTGCGGGAAATAGCAAAGTTTTATGAGTTCAACCAACGCTGGTCGGAAGCCCGGAAAACATATCAGCAACTCCTTAAAATGAACCCCAGGGATCTTGGCGTTCTGGGAAAACTGGGAATGCTGGAAAAGAAAGATCAGCACTATGGGGAAAGTAAAACGTATTTCAAAAAAATTCTGGAATTGCAACCCGACAATGTCTGGGCCCATATTGAACTGATTTATACTGTTTTGGAAGATGATCAGGATCAGGAAGCAGAACAGCAACTTGTGCAGTTCATCCTCAAACATCCCGAGGCGGAATGGGGCTATGTTCAACTGGGATTGCTGAAATTCCGTCTCAAACAATGGCCCGAAGCGGAGTATGTCCTCAGCACAGGTTTGAAAAAGTTTCCCAAATCCGGGTGGTTGGCTCAGGCGCGGGGACTCGTGTTTGAAGCGACCGGACAATGGGAGCAATCCTTGTTCTGGCTGAAGAAGGCTCAGGAGTCGCGTCCCGGCGAACTGCTGTTGTTGACACGACAGAGTCACGTTTATGCCAGAATGGGACAAACCGGGATGGCTGAAAAACTGCTGAAACAATTCATGTCCAGCACAGACTGGCATTTGTGGGAATGGTTTCATCTGCTGACACTCCAGCCTGAAACGGCACAAGCGGCCTGGCTGGGTAAACGCTATGCGGAGTTCATCCCTGTTTTTCAAATCATGCTGGATCATGATTATGCGAAAGCAAGATATCTGATGAGCCAATCCGGCCTGCAACCGGACGAGCTTCAGGGATTGGAAACATTGCAGAAAATCCTGGATGGCCAAACCCCGACAATCCTCAATTATCGGGGTTCGGCTTCATGGCTGTTGTTTCTGCAAGGGTCCGTGGCAGAAATGAACCAGCAATTTGCCCAAGCCCTGACCATTTATCAGAAACTGCTGCTTCAATTTCCCTTTGATCCCTGGTTGCATCAACGCCTGGGAGTCCTCAATGAAAAATTGAAAAATTACAAACAAAGTGCTGAGCAATATGCCGCGTTTTTGAAAACCTTTCCTGAATCCACGTGGGGACAGTTTCGTCTGGCCGTTGTGCAGGGATTACAGGGACAGGAAATGAGCGCGATTGACATCTACGAAAAAATTCTGGCACGCCAAACAAATCATTCTCCCAGTCTGAACAACCTCGCCTGGCTTTATCTGACAGGGACGAGCGCCAAACCTTCAAGGAAAGATCGTGCGCTGGAACTGGCCTTGCAGGCCGTGGAACTGGACGAATCCGATGACAATCTGGACACGCTGGCTGAAGCCTATTTTCAGTCAGGTAATATTGACATGGCCCTACAGACGATAAAAAAAGCCATTCTCCGGAGCGACACACGGTCTGGAAAATTTGATTATTTCCTCACACAGTATCAGCGGTTCCGTCTTGAACAGGCTGATTCCCTGCCAGCAGTTTATATGGATCCCTGAGAAGGTGATCCATCCCACGTCTCATACGAAAACCGGAAAAAAATATACGGGGAATGGTAGCCCCGGGTTACGTCCCAATGTCGTCAACTTAAGGCGTTCTGAGCAGGGGAATCCCCCTTTTCAAAGGGGGCATGGGGGATTTAACGCTCAGAATTACATCCCCCTAACCCCCTTGAACCAAGGGGGAATTGAAACACAGCACCATTCAGAATGCTTAAGTTGATGACATTGGGTTACGTCCCGGGGAGTGCGACAAACCGTGGAATTTCATCGGGACGTAACCCGATGCTACCGTCCTGGAAATAAGATTTTACAGCAACAATTCTGGTTGGTTATTTCCGGCGATCGTCTCAGTCAGGGGGTTACCCGAAAAAATAATGGAAGGATGTGGTTTTTTCGGTTTTGGCATGATCGGGATCAATATTCAGAATGGCGATGACTTCAGTGCGAACGCCGGGTTTGACATTGAACACCACCAGATCCGAGGTTTCCATGATTTGAAACAGACCTCGTCCCGCACCACCTTTTTCCTTGTTCAAACTGCCGGCCCGACCTTCATAGCAGCTTTCCAGATAATCCAGCACAGTGGTTCGTCCAAACGCGCCAAACGGATCTTCAACCGAAATGGCCAGCAGGACACCATCGCAGGCATAACGGAACGTGGCATACTCGTTTGGTTTGAGTTCAATCGGAATGGTTCGGGAAAGATGATTGTAAATGGCTTTTCCGTTGACATCGGTTGGAGCGTCATAGATCGAGTTCATCAGTAATTCTTCGGCCACCATTTCACATTTGGAAAGCAGATTGCGGCGCACGCCCAACTTGTTGAGATAAGCGGCCATGTGTTGAACCAGCTCCGAGCGAGTTTCACTGCTCACCACAGGATGTGCCTTCACGTCAACCCCCCAGTTGAGATATTTTTCCAGTCCAAACCAGTCATGACTGATCAGTTTGCTGACGGTGGTGGTGATATTTTTCAGAGTGAAACTCCGATCTTCATCATTGCGGGAAACAATGTTTGAGATGAACGGATATTTCCTGAGTAAGGGCAAGTATATCGGCGCGTCATCCGAAGTCATGAACACGGTTTGAACGGTTTCAGAATGATCCTTGGCAATCTGTGCCAGTTCGATCAATTCAGTATCGAAACAGACAATGTCATAGGTTTGCTGATCCAGCAATTCCCGGCCTTTTTCAACGGTAGACGCGATATCCAGTTCCAGTCCGGTTCCGCCCAAAGCCAGTTTGTCAATGATCTGCTGTTTTTTATTGGTGGAGGCCAGCAGAACCCGTCTGTTTTGAATGGCCTGTTCATGCTGATACAGGGAACTGATAGGCCTGAGCAATTCTTCAATCTGATAAACTTCTTTCAGGGCTGATTGAAGCTGTTGCTGATTTTCAGCGTTTTTCTGTTCGGCAAGCGTTTCATGAATCTCTTTCAGAGCCTGCAAGTGAGTTTTTTCCAGCACATTCAGGTTGACCATCAAGGTTTCCTTGATACTGCTCAAATCCTCCAGTTTGCGGTTGCTGGCCTGCAATTGCAGATTTTGCTGTTCCAGATTTTTGTGAGAGGTATCCAGTGCCAGAGACGATTCAATCAATTGCTGGCTCAAAGCGGTCTGTATGGCCAGTGAGTCCTCCAGTTCATTTTTTTTCTCATTCAATTCATGAGTTCGCTGTTCAACTTTTGCCTCCAGTCCTTCGTTGTATTCTTTCTGCAGATCCAGTGCTTTCCGCTGAGCAAGAAATTTTTCCTTGCGATACGTGTTGATACGGTCGGCCAGTCCCAACGAAAGCAAGGTCACTTCAATGGCGGCACCCACCTGAAACCCATAGGTCGTCAAAAACATGACAGGCACCACACCAAACTCACGCAAGGCCGCCAGAAACGCACCCAGAAAAAATGTTGTCCAGGCCAGGAGATAATACCGTGCTGGTGTGTAGCCCTTTTTCAAACTGAGCACACCGGCAGTCATGGATGTGATGATCAGCAGGACCACTGTCAGCACGCCGATTCGTATGCTTAGCGCATAGCCGATTATCGGTTGGAGGAGAATGAGAAGCACACACCATACCGTCATGCTTATGAGCATTTTATTGGTTCGGGGAAGGTAGTGAGCGGTATGAAGATATTGTTTGGCAAATAACGTGAGAAACAACAAAGTCAGATTCAACCCGAAGGCCAATCCGTTATTGGCCAGCCAGGGAGAATCCGGCCAGAGATATTCATAGGCCAGTCCGTTCATGGCCATTCCCAGCAATGACAATCCCAGGATGTACATGACATAGTAAAAATAACTGCTGTCTCTCACCGAAATAAAAATAAACAGGTTATAAAACGCCATGACAAACATGATCCCATAATAGAACCCCAACCCATACACTTCCTTGTTGATTTTTTCCGAAAATGCGATGGGAGACCATAACGTCAACGGAATCTGCACATTGCCGGAATTGACCACACGGATATAAAAATGGTGGGTATAATCAGCCATAATCTTCAATGGAAAAACATGGTTCCGGTAAATCACCTTCCTGTCATAAAATGGAATTTGATCACCGCCTTTGAACATCTCATAGTTTCCATCAGCGTGTTCAAAATACACATCCACATGATCGATCAGCGGATAACCCAGTTCCAGCAACCATTCATGCGGGGCATTGCCGGCATTCGTCAAACTGAACCGAACCCAGAAGGCCGATTTGGAATAACCATAATTGGGAACAGGTTTTTCATTCTTCACAAAGCGGGACGCATTGCTCTCATTCCGTACTTCCGCAAAGGTCATTGTGTTGGTGGGATCTTCCAGAATCTCCAGAACAGGACCCAGTTCATAACTGGCTTCTGAACGGATTGTCAGCGTTGAGGCCTGCACCTGGGCGATCATGAGAAACAGCAGGCATGAGACATAACCGGTTTTCAGGAAGATCATTTTCATCAAAAAATTCATAAAATTGCCTTAATGTTAAAAATAAATCGGGCGACGGTAGAGACGGGTTTCAAACCCGTCTCTACGCACGATCAAAAACCAATCTGCGATGTCGGGTTTCAAACCCGTCTCTACACCGGTTCAGGGGTTTTCTCAGGAATTTTCCAAAGAGTGACATCCTCATTCACATAGGACTTTCTGGATTTCAGATTGATGACCATGATCCGCGCGCATTCTTTGATGCTTTGGGTGGTAGTCAGGGTGCTCAACGCTCTTTTCGCGATATTTTTGAGGGAATAAAAATCCATACCGATCTCTTTGACGGCATGGAGAAATTCCAGGGTATCCATTTTTTTCAGATCATAATGCACACCCATGATGAAATGGTCAGTGATTTTCTGCCAGTCTTCCGGAAATTGTTTGAGATGCAGGCGCCCTTCCCGTTTCAACTGTTCAAATGTTTCGGTTCCGGGAAAAGGCTGAAGAATCTGGAGACGCAAAATATCAAAGCCCGCGATTTGAACAAATTTTCTGGTTTCTTCCAGCACCCGCATGTCATCAGAATCGCTTCCCAGCAGGATCTCGCCCAGAACCATGATTTTACGTTTCTGGGCATTCGCAATGAGTTCAGGATATTTATCCACACCAATCTTCAGATTCATCACCTTGTTCATGTCTTTGAGGGAATCAGGATTGATTGATTCAAAGCCGATCGACAACAGCCTGCACCCTGCGGCCGCGGCCAGATCGAGAGCTTCATCATCCTGCAGTGCATTCACCGAGGCGTAACAGGTGAACTGCTTGAAATTGAAACTGCCTTTCCTGCGTTCTTCGGCCATTCTCCGGCAGATTTCCTTGAACCGGGAAGCGTCACTTTTGGAATAGCCATACATGTTGCCATCCGTAATAAACAGGGTGTCATAGCCTTTGGGAATCCGTTTCAGATCGGTGATCACTTCTTCCACATCCCGTTTCCGGTATTTGCCATCATAAAACTTGTTGATCGAGCAAAAATTGCAGTCAAAGGGACACCCGCGACTGGTTGAAAACGGCAAAAATGAATATCCGGGTTTGAACAGCTCATAACGCGGAAATCTGATGCCATCCAGAGAATGCATCCCGCTTTTGTGATTATAAACTTTTTGCAGACATTTGTTTTCAAAGTCCGTCAACATCTGCGCAATCACCTGTTCGCCATCACCGATACACACAGCGTCACAAAATGGTTGGGCTTCGTCAGGGCACATCGACACATGCACTCCGCCAAGAAACACCGTCACCCCCCGTTTTCTGAATTCTGTGGCGACTTCATAGGCTCGGTTGATGGTCAACGTCGTGGTGGATAATCCGACCACATCCACCGCCATGTCGAAATCAATCGTTTCAATCTGCTCATCAACAATGGAGACATCCCAATGTTCCGGGACATAGGCGGCGAGATAGCCAAACCCCAGTGGAAAAATGGTCTTGATGTTCCGGTCCAGTTTCACGGCAGTGAATTTGGGTTGAATGAACACAATTTTAGGCATAAATCACTCCCTGAAATGTCGGCTGACACATGAATGAAACATCTTATCGTCCGGAAATACTCCAGCACAATCCTGATCTACCTCTGCTTGTAACAATTTTTTACGTCCGTTGTCCAGAGTCATACTGCTTCCTGATAAAAATTGATCCGGGGAACCTTATTTGTTATGATCTCTGACTCGACATATCCTTTTTATTTTTATAAGGCTAAGGCTAAGAATAAGTACCCGACCATCAATCTTTAAACATTTTTTCTGGTTCCCTACCTCTGGTGCAAGGCTGTTAAGTTAAGAAATTACCTGCGAGACAATCCCCCTTTTCAAAGGGGGCAGGGGGATTTAAAGATCAGAATAACATCCCCCTAACCCCCCTAAACCAAGGGGGAATTGGTGCAAGTGCCTTCACGGTGCTTAACAGCCTTGGCCGAGACGTCAGGAACCAGATTCATGTTAAAAAACTTTTGAGCGGGTACTTCCTTCGCCCTATAATGATTAATTCCGGCTACGTTTTTACCCTTGAATGTGAGGATGCATGCCCCCGAAAACAACAGTCACCAAGGATCTGACTGAATCCATGGATTCCAGTCAACAGCAGAATATTGAGACTTCAGAGTTTGAGAGAGAGGAACAGGTTGTTGTTGGCATCGGCGCCTCAGCAGGAGGTCTGGAAGCCTTGCAGCGTTTGCTGGCAACACTGCCGGATCAACTCAATCTTGCCATTATCATCGCTCATCATCTGGATCCTCATCATCAAACAATTCTAGGGAGCCTGCTGGCACGTTGCACAGAAATTCCGATTGTGGACGCTGAACACAATGCGCCCATTGAAATGAATCATATTTATGTGACGCCACCCAACAAAGACATCATCATTGCCAACAATACCATCCAGTTATTGGAACCAGTCACGACCACAGGCTCCAAGCCCTCCATTGATATTTTTTTCACTTCGCTCTCACGTGAAAAAGGCAAATATTCCGTGGGTATTATTTTGTCCGGAGCAGGCTCTGACGGTGCGTTTGGTGTTAGAGCCATCAAAGCCGCGGAAGGCGTGGTGATTGTACAGGATGAACTCTCCGCAAAACACGATGGTATGCCACGTTCCGCAATTCAAACCGGCTGTGCAGATCTGGTGCTGGAGCCTGACCAGATTTGGTCTGAACTGTTGAGACTGCTCCATGCCAGAGAATCAGCCCGGACGCATCAGGACAATATCGACAACCTGAACCAACTGCTTCACAAAATATTTCTACTGATCCTGGAACACACCGGGCATGATTTTTCAGGATATCGTGAAAGCACCATATTCCGCCGGATTGACAGAAGAATGCTGGCCACTAAAAGCGCCAGTCTGGAGAAATATATTGAATATCTGGAACAGCATCCCGCTGAAATCCGAATGTTGTTCAATGAGTTTCTCATCCATGTGACATCCTTCTTCAGAGATCCTGAAGTGTTTGAGGAACTGGAAATTGCCATCCGTAAGATCATTGCCGCCAAAACCGGCAACGAGCCCATTCGTGTATGGGTTCCGGGATGTTCCACAGGCGAAGAGCCCTACACCATTGCCTTGCTGTTTGCCAAACATCTGCAACACAGGATCTATGATATGGATATCAAAATTTTTGCCACTGATCTCAACGAAAGCGCGATCGCTGTTGCCAGAAAAGGTTTGTATTCAGTGAGTTCCATTGAAAATGTCCCGGCGTCGTTGCGCGAACGTTTTTTTTCTGAAGGCGCCAATACCTATCAGATCCTGAAACAAATCCGGAACATTGTTGTGTGTTCCCTGCACAATATTCTCAAAGACCCCCCTTATCTCAAACTGGATCTGATCAGTTGCCGCAACATGCTGATTTACATCAAACCTGAAAAACAGAATGAAATTTTCTCACTGTTTCATTATGCCCTCAATCCTGACGGCTATTTATTGTTGGGAAAATCTGAATCAGCCACACAATCCGCGGAGTTGTTCACGATCATTGACAGTAAAAAGAAGCTGTATCAACGCAATCTCGCCTTCAGTTCAGAAGCTCTTTTTTCCAGAGCCAACAGTCAAAACCTGCGCATCGCATCCCGGAAAAAGCCGGAATCCACAGGCACTCTGTCACCTGTGACGCTGGTGCAAAAATACCTTCTGGAACATTATGTGCCCTGTTCTGTGCTCATCAATCAAACCGGTGATATTCTATTCATACAGGGGAATATTGTTCCCTGGTTTGGAACAGTTTCCGGAAAGCTGGAAACTAATCTGTTCAAGCTGTTGCAACCGGAATTGAGAGTTGAACTCCGGATTCTGTTGAAAAAAGCCATGGAACAGCACGTACCACTAAAAAGCCATAAAATCCCGTTGGGTTCGCCGCCGACAAACCGTGCGATGACGCTCACCATCCTTCCTGTCCTGGAACAAGCGCAATACAAGGACTGTTACATTGTCTGTCTGCAAGAGCTGGCTATTGCCCCGCAACAGTCCGATGACGCGCCTCCCGATAGGGAAATCCAGAATCGTGTGACCGAGCTTGAACAAGATCTCGCGACCACACGGGAACACCTGCAATCCATGATGGAAGAACTGGAATCTTATAATGAGGAACTTCAGTCGGCCAACGAAGAACTGCAATCCACCAATGAAGAACTGCAATCGACAAATGAAGAACTGGAAGTCTCCGGTGAGGAACTGCAATCGACGAATGAAGAACTGCTGACAGTCAACGACGAATTGAATGACCGGACCATGGAACTGAATCATTCCAATGCGGATCTGCTCAACATTTTGAACAACAGCGCGCCCTTGATGGTCCTGGATAGCCACCTGAAAATCACACGGATGACACAGTCCATGAGCACGGTTCCCGGAATGGACCCGGATCATATCGGCATGACAGTGACCTCTCTTTTGTTTCCCACCGAACTGAGGCCTCTACACGCCTGGTGTCAGGAGGTCCTTGAGAGCAATGTCAGCTTATCCCGGGATGTTCAGGTGAATGATAATTTTTTTCAAATCCGGATTTTGCCTTATTGTGATGAAAATGAGGTCACTACCGGAGTGATTCTGGTGTTCATTGATCTCACTGATTATAAAAACATGGAAGTGGCGTTGAGAGAGGCCAAAGAAAAAGCGGAATCTGCCAATAACGCAAAAAATAATTTTATTGCGAGCATCAACCATGAAGTACGGGTTCCGCTCAATACCATCATTGGTATGTCTGAACTGCTGCAAACAACCGAACTGAGCGATACCCAGCGAAGCCATGTGGAAATCATCAACAGTGCCAGCAGTACTCTGATTGAAATGATTTGGGATATTCTTGCTCTGGCTGATGCGGACAAAGAAAAAATAGCGCTGGAACAGGTTGATTTCAATCTGAAAGATCTCCTGGAACGCAACATGAAAATTCTGGCGTTGCGCGCTCAACAGGCCGGGTTGTCTTTTGATTATTCCATAGCGCCGGATGTACCGGTCAATCTCCTCGGCGACCCCTTCAATTTAAGACGCATTCTCTACAAACTCATTGGCAACGCCATTCAGTTCACCCCGTCAGGACGCATTACCCTTCGAGTTCAAAATGAATCTAAACCCGGAGATCATCAATGTCATTTGCGTTTTTCCATTCAGGATACAGGAATTGGAATTGACCGGGAGCAGCTTGAAACAATTTTCGATAGAGTCACCCGGGAGGATCGTTCCATGACCGGGGACTTTGGCGGAACCGGGACAGGATTGGCCCTTTGTAAAAGTCTGGCAGAACTGGCAAAGGGCAGCATTGCTGTCCAAAGCGAAGTTGGCAAAGGCAGTGTCTTTCATTTGATGATGCCCTTTGCTCTGAGTGAGTTAAATGCTATGACGGTTCTCACGGAGGATTCTGACTTTTCAGAAGAACGGATACATACAGAAAATGATGCGGATGAAAATCTGAACATAACTCAGAAACTTCCACCTTTACGGATTTTACTTGTGGAAGATATAAAAGACAATCAGACCATATTCACACACCATCTCATCCAATGGGGGGCAACGGTGGATGTGGCATGCAACGGACTGGAGGGAATCGCGCTGTTTCAGAAAAATGAGTATGACCTGGTTCTGATGGACATTCGCATGCCTGTTATGAATGGCTATGATGCCACCAGAATGATTCGTGAAATTCAACAGAAAAAACGCTCAACACCAACACCGATCCTGGCACTCACGGTAAATTCCGTTCAGGAAGAGTTACAACTTGCCATTGATGCGGGATGCGACGGAGTCATCACCAAACCACTCAAAAAGGACACCTTGTTCCGTAAAGTTCTTGAAGTAATCCATAACACCTCTGACCCGTCTCACACTGAGGCCAATGAATCCCTGGTGGCCTCAACGCGCCCCCCCCGACTTCGGATCACCCTGGGATCCGATTTCCGGGAGGTGATGCCTCAGGTCAGGGATTTTCAGCGCAAGCAAATCCAGTTGGCCGTCACAGCCCTTGAGCAACAGGATTTTGAGCAACTGCGAATGATCGCGCATAAAATCAAAGGTATGATGACACATCCCCGAATCAATGAACTGGGAGCACATCTGGAACAGATCGCTAAAAATCAGGAGTCCCGGGATTGTAGAAAAATCCTCGGAGAGATTAAAAAACTCCATGACCTGCTTGAAATTGATTATGAACAACCCTAACTTTTGAGTTGATTGAATGACACGAATTCGTGATCAATTCTCTGGAAAATCAAATTTTCAAACACGATTTATCGATATTATTCACAATCCGGCCGCCGCATGGGTCATCCTGTGCGTGTCTCTGAGTTTAACGGTTGTTGCCTATTTTTTATCCGTCTCGTTTGTACAACAACGACGCTCTGACCAGTTTTATTTCCGCTCCCTTGAGATTGAAATCGCCATTAAGGAGCGTCTCGATATCTATGAACAGGTTCTCTGGGGGGGCGTGGCCTTTCTATCACAAACCGAAAAGCCCACCCGGAAACGCTGGAAAAACTATGTGGAACAACTGAACCTCATCAATCAATGGCCTGGAATTCAGGGAATCGGTTTCAGCATTCCAGTCTTGCCCGCAGACAAAGAGTCCCATGTCACCGCCATCCGGGCTGAAGGATTCCCTGAGTATGACATCAAACCCACCGGAACCCGTGAACTGTATTCCGCCATCATCTGGCTGGAACCGTTTGACTGGCGCAATCAACGAGCCTTTGGCTATGACATGTGGTCCAATGACATCCGGCAAAAAGCCATGAGGCGCGCCAGAGATCAGGGCGTGGCCGCGACTTCCGGAATGATTTTGCTGGTTCAGGAAACAGAAAAGGACATCCAGAAAGGTTTTTTGATCTACACCCCCCTGTATGACCAACCCGCCCGGACATTGTCGTCACCGGAAGACCGCAGAGCACATTTTGTCGGTTGGGTTTACGCGCCCTTTCGCATGGGCGACCTCATGAAGGGGATACTTGGCAGCGAAGACACCAGCATAGAGTTTGAAATTTATGACGGGGAACAAATGACTTATGAAAACCTGTTATACAGTTCCTCGGGGCGTTCTCATCCAGAGTCTTCACAGACACCCGTTTTAAACAGGACTGAGACGATCACCCGTCAGGGACATCCATGGACTTTATATTTCAAAACACCTGATGATTTCACCTTCAAAAGCGATTATAACCAGCCCCGATTTGTGGTCATCGCCGGAACATTGATTGACCTGTTGCTGTTTTATGTGGTTTATTCCCTGTATTTCGTCAATCGAAAAGCAGAAAATATTGCCCGAGCAATGACAAGGGAACTTGAACTCACAAAACAAGGCCTGGAAGAAACCGTAAAAACTCGAACAGGCGATCTGCTACAGGCCAGAGACGATCTGATCCGGCAAAACAAAGTTCTGCTTCATACCAGGGAACTGGCAGAAGCCGCCAACAAAGCCAAAAGTGAGTTCCTGTCGGTCATGAGTCATGAAATCCGCACCCCGCTGAATGCCATTCTGGGTATGACAGAATTATTGGACGAGACCCCCCTGACAACCGTTCAACAGGAATACGCCTCGTCCATCATGCGAAGTGGCGAAACACTGCTTGAACTGGTCAATCATGTCCTTGATTTGTCACGGATCGAAGTCAACCGGATGGAACTGGAAATCATCCCGTTTGATCTGCATGAGTTGATCCGTAAACATGAAACCATGTTACGGTTGTCCTCACAGAAAAAAAATCTGGAGTTGATTTATCATCTGGCTCCCGGGGTTCCCGCCAGCCTGCGGGGAGATCCAGCCCGACTGAGGCAGATCCTGACCAATCTTGTGGGCAATGCCATCAAATTTACAGAACAGGGATCCGTGACCCTCCAGATCGAGCAGGTGCAACAGACTGAATCTCCACCCGGAGAGGTGCTTTTGCGCTTTTCTGTGCAGGATACCGGCATTGGAATTCCCGACCATCGACTGTCATCCATTTTTGACAGTTTCACCCAGGTGGATTCTTCGACAACCAGAAAATATGGAGGCAGTGGCCTGGGATTGACCATTTGTAAAAAACTGGTTGAGCTGATGGGTGGTCAGATCCATGTGGAAAGCAAAGAAGGGAAGGGAAGTCGATTTTACTTTGAAATTCCATTAAGCATCGCCCCTCCGGACAATTCCAAAAAAATCGAAAAACCGGTTGCAACGCCCCAACTGGAGCCTAGGGCCGAAACAAAACCCCTTAGAATATTGCTGGCTGAAGATTCGTTTGACAACCAGTTGATTATCAAAAAACTTCTTCAAAAACTCCAGACCTCGGTTGTGCTGGCCGAAGATGGAAAACAGGCACTGGAGCATTTCCAGAAAGAAGACTTTGATCTTGTGCTGATGGACATGCAAATGCCGGTCATGGATGGTTACACCGCCACCCGTCTCATTCGTCAATGGGAACAGGAACACCACCGGACTCCGATCAGGATTATCGCGTTGACGGCGCTTTCGTTCAAGGAACAACTGGAAAAGACAACGGAAGCAGGTTGTGATGGCTATCTGATCAAACCCTTCACCCAGAAACAGTTTGAACAAAAGATCCTGGAATCGCAGAGAACTCCAGAGGCGGTCTAATGCCGGGCTGTTCAGTTTTCCGGTAGAACGACGTGCCCGTCAAACATACGATTTTTATAAAACTTTTGCCATTCCTTATCAGGATTCATGGTGTCCCTGAGGGTGATTTTTATAATACTCAGCGGTATGACCAAGAATCGCCGCGATTTTTTCCCGGGTAGCAGGTTTGACAATGCAGTCCTCACAGCCATGTTTGGAAGAATCGGCCCCCTTTTTATGGTAGTTTGTGATCATCGTAATCATGATGATTCTGATTTTCTGAGCCGTTAAGTTTGAATAGTTTTCCCATTCCCGAATGTAACTCATCAACTGTTTGCCATTCATGCCGGGCATATCAATGTCCAGTGTCATCAGTTGGTAGGGTTGTCCTTTGGCATGTGCCAGATGAAACCCCTGGATGGCTTCCAGGGCATCGGAAAACACATCACAGGTTCCATAAGGACCAAGCAGAGCCCTCAAAGATTCACGAGCCACCAGACTGTCATCAACGATCATTATTTTCATGATATTCCTCTTGATTGAAATAGGTTTCCAGTTCTTGTTTCTGGCTTATCAGTCGCGAAATCAGAACATCCGCTCCATCAAATTTGCCGGAATTTCCAAGTTTTTCGAGTTCATAGGCTGTTTCCGTCATGGCATGGGCCGCAAGGATGCTGGCTGAGCCTTTGAGGGAGTGGGCTTCACGGCCCAGAAGTTCACTGTTTTTTTGTAAAACAGCATTTTTCATACGTTCAAACTGCTGTTCAGTGAGGACCAGAAATTTGGACATAATGTTTTTCCAGAGTTTCACATCGCCGTCAAACCGCTCCAGAGCCTCCTCATAAATCATGGGAGGCGCTTTGCTCACCGGTGAAGTTGCCGGCGCAACCGTCTCATTTTCTGTTGTTCCAGACGTTGCCTGAAGACCATGATCTTTTGGCCTCTCAGGAGCTGATGGCAACCATTTGCTGAACACTTCAAGAATGCGTTGACGGCTGAAAGGTTTTTCGAGAAAGTCATCCATCCCCGCGTCAAGGCAGGCATCCCTGTCACTTTTAGCACTGCTTGCTGAAAGCGCGACAATCGGAATACGCAATCCGGACAACTCTTCCATTTCCCGGATTTTCCGGGTTGCGGTCAAGCCATCCATCACAGGCATGTTCACATCCATCAGAATCAGATCAAACAGGTCTTGCCGCAACAGAGTCAACACCTGTTCACCATTTTCCGCCAGCGTGACCTCACAGCCGAGACGCTTCAGACTCGCCATGATCACTTCCTGATTGGTGGGGTAATCTTCGGCCAGCAGAATTTTTCCCTGAAATTGTGAAGCAGCGCTCCCGGTTATGGATCCTTTGTCTGAAGCTGTTTTTCGCGTTTCTTTCGCAAGGGTCAGCCAGACGGTGAACCAGAAGGTGCTTCCCCGACCCGGTTGACTTTGCACACCAATCTCTCCCTGCATCAGCGTCACCAGTTCTCTGGAAATGGTTGTCCCCAGTCCGGTTCCGCCAAATTTTCGGCTGATACTGCTGTCTGCCTGAGAAAAACTATCAAAAATTGTCTGTAAATGTTCTTCCGCAATACCAATTCCTGTATCCTGAATGGCAAAATACAGTTGGACCTGATCCCCTTTCTGTTCCTGTTTCCGCAGAGTGAGGGAGATGCTTCCGGAGGCGGTAAATTTGACGGCATTGCCGAGCAGATTTGTCAGGATCTGGCGCAAGCGTGAGGCATCACCCACCAGCGTTTCCGGCAAATCCGGAGCAATGTCACGGTGAAACCGCAGTTTTTTTTCTTCTATCCGGGGCATCAGGAGTTCCGTGAGTTCCTGAATAAAGGGTTGCAGAGGGAAGGGATTGAGTGCCAGTTCAAACTTGCCGGCGGCAATTTTCGCGTGATCCAGCAGGCTGTTGATGAGTTCCAGGAGAATGACGGATTCTTTCTGAATATAGCGGGTGTAGGCATGACAGTCCGCGGTGGTGTCCGCGGTCAGCACAAGGTCCGAGAAGCCGATGATCCCTGTCAGGGGGGTTCTCATTTCATGCGACATTTTGGCAATAAAATCGGACTTGGCCTGATTGGCCTGCTCTGCCAGATTTTTGGCATTTTGCAGGGTGATCTCGATCACTTTATGCAGAGTGATGTCTTCCAGGCCAATATCCACCGCAAGGACCTTCCCATTCTGATCCAGACAGGAATAATAAAACAACTGATACTGGCGTTCTCCCAACGTTGGATGTTGAAACTGAACTTCGCGGGGCAACTGCTGGATATTCTGTTCAAACAGGGCGGCTTGTTCAAACAGGATGTGAAAACATTGTTGCCATTGTTGTTGCTGGTCCGGGGAAGAAAACAGGATTTCCTCAACCGGTTTTCCCTCCAGATCATTCCGGCCGAGATACCGCACACACTGCGTTGAATAATCATGGGTGATCCTTCCAGTAGAATCCACTTTCACCAGCCCCTGGTGGGTATGTTTGAGAATTTCACTGAATCTCCGGTCAGTTTCCAATAACCGGGATGAAGAATCTTTGAACACTCGTTGCCATAACTCAGGCAACCGGTTGACAATTGCCATGAATACGCCCCGGTCAACTTGCAAAACATGGCAGGGAGTCAGGGTTCGCACCGTAGCTGAAGCGTATATTTCTTCTCTCAAGCAGGACATTTCGCCCACAGAACCGCCTGCGGTCCGATGCGCGACCAGTTCGTCGTTGACCAGAATTTCCAACTCACCGGATTCAATGAAATAAACGTTATCCGCAGGTTGGTCCTGCCTGAGCAGGATGGTGTGAGGCGGCACCGCCATTTCAGTCATGCTCTCGGTGAGAGTGATGAGATCAAACGAACTGAGTTCACTGAACAGCGGCAGTTTTTTAAGCAGTGCAATCCGGCCCTGTCTTTTATGGATGGATTGAAGGTCTCGCTCCTTGCTGATTTTGATAAAATTTGACAGATTTTCACCATAACGACTGGTCATACGTATCAAGGTGTCCATCAGTTCCTGATCCAGAAAATTCACTTCAGACGCAAAACGATTCAACACTGTTTCCATAGCGTTCTGAATGTCCGGGGGGATGGCATTCCATTGTTTGAGCACCTGCCGATGGTGTTCCAGTTCCTCAGCGATTTTCAGGCGACTTCGACGCTCCTGAACCAACTCGATCTCATCCCGTTCCACACGATGTTCCAGACGCTGAATCAGCTTTTCACGTTCGTCCGTGAGTTGTTTGAGTTCGAGATACATGGCTTTCATCTGGAGCGTCAACCGCCTTTTTTCCAGGGCGTTCGCAATGGAAAACAACAGTTGACTGGGATGATCCAGCGGTTTGAGCAGAAAATCAGAGATGTGAGCTTCGAGCAGCAATCGATTTGCTTCTTTAAAATCACCATGACCGGTCAACACGATGAAGGCTGTGTCTGGATTGATCTGGCGAATATTGTCAATCAAGGCACTGCCTGTCATACGAGGCATCCTCAAATCCACAATGATCAAATCAAAGGGTGTTTTTAAAAATTTTTCCAAACCATCCACCCCATCGATGGCCGAATCCACGTCATGCGGCGTCTGTTTCAGAATCTCCAGCAACAGTTTGCGAATATACGGGTCATCATCCACGATGAGAATTTTTTGATTTGCGGTTGTGTCAGGAGTCATTTCTGCCTCGATGGTGTTGTTGCAAAAAGCTATGAGTCATGGTGCGTGTCTGATCTGTTTGCAGGATCATTTCGGGCGACCCGCCGGTCGCCCAAACGGTTTTCCGCAATGATGTAGGGGCGACCCGCCGGTCGCCCTAAATCCATATCACAATCCTCAATTTTTCAAGGGGATATTCAACACAAAGGCTGTTCCCTGCTGCGGTTCGGTTTCAACCTCAAGCGAACCGCCCAATTCTTCAATCATCGCTTTCACCGCATCCATTCCCACACCACGTCCTGAAACATCGGTTACCTTCGAGGCGGTGCTGAATCCCGGTAAAAACAGGATTTTCCAGGCAACCTGACGGTCAATCCATTGCTGAAGCAGAGAGGAATCAAGACCCGGATGAGAGCGTGCCTTTTGAATCACTTTATCCAGATCAATTCCCTGCCCGTCATCTGCTATTTTAAGGATCAGGTTGTTCTCCACCCTGGAAATTCCGAAGGTGATGTAACCCCATTCGGATTTGTCCCGTCGGGAGCGTATATCGGGTGTTTCAATTCCGTGGTCCATCGAGTTCCGCAGTAAATGTATCAGTGGTGCTTCGAGTTTTTCAAACAACTCATGGATGATTGCTACCGGTTCGGTTTCATGAATGCGGAATTTCACCAGTTTGCCTAACTGTTGACTCAATTTCGCGATTTCATCAGGCCAGTGTTGAGTCAGTTTTTTCACAGGAACCAGATCCACCTGATTCACAATCTGCCAGACTTTCGGGTTTTTTTCCTGCTGAAGACTCTCTTTCAGCAGAGCAAACTGTTCCCGTGAAAAGACAATCCCCATCATTCTGCGTTTCACCTCTGGTTTCATGGTATCCAGAAGGGCATGCGCATACTGCATTTGTGCGTCCAGTTGGTTAAGGCCCTCTTCCAGTTGTGTTTTGGCAGATGGTGGATCCAGATCGTTCCGGTTGTCACGACGCAAGGCATCTTCAAGCTCATGGGTAATTTTTTTCAGGCGATCAAACAGAAAAATTCCGCTGATTCCCTTCAGCGTATGCAATTGCCGCATCAGGTCAACCCGGGCCTTGAGTGTGTCGTCGGTCGGCGTTGCTGACAAGCACTGAGCAAATTGTTGGACCGATTCAGTCGTTGCTTCCGCAAGTCGCAGAAATTGTAAAAAAGAATCAGGGTCTTCATAAATTTTTTGAACAACCGCTCTTTCTTTTTTGAGTTGCTCTCCTTCACGAGCCAGTATTCTTTCCTGAGTGACATCATCAATACCAACATCCAGGGCCACCAGTTTCTTTTCCGCATTGCGGCAGGGATAATAACTCAACCGGTATTCTCTGGACTCTCCTCCCAGAACGATGGTTGTTTCTTTGGGAAACATATCCGTGAGCATGTCAAAGCCCATCACGGTGTTTTCAAACAGAAGCGTGAAGGTGAGTCGCCATTCTTCCTGATAGCGCGGATTGTTTGGAAATAACAGGCTTTCAGCAGATTTTCCCATCAGTTGACGGGTACCCAGCAAATGGGTGCACTGAAGGGAATATTCATTGGTGACGTTTCCTGTCGGGTCGATTTTCATCAACCCCTGAGAACTATGTTGAAACAACTCGCTGGTGCGCTGATTGCTGTCAGTCAGGCGCTGGCTCATGTCACGAAAAACCTGCTGCCATAACTGCGGCAACCGGTTAACGACCTCCATAAATTCATCCCGTTCAATTTGCAGAATACGACATGGTGTCAGTGCCCTGACAGTGGCTGAGGCGTTTTCTTCGCCTCTCAGACAAGACATTTCCCCCACAGAATCCCCCGGTGTCCGATGAGCAACCAGCTCATCGTTGACCAGAATCTCCAAATCTCCGGCTTCGACAAAATAAACCTTATCCGCAGGTTGTCCCTGTGTCAGCAGAATCGTATCCGCAGGCACCTCCATTTCCCGCATTTTTTCAGTGAGGGTGATCAGTTCGAACGCATTGAGTTGACTGAACAGCGGAAGTTTTTTCAGCAGGTCGATCCGCTCCTGTCGTTTGTGAATGGATTGGAGATCCTGTTCTTTACTGATCTTGATAAATTGGGATAGATTGTTGCCATAGCGACTGGTCATGCGAATGAGGGCCCCCAGCAATTCAGGATCCAGATCATTCACCTCAGAACCAAAGCGATTCAACACGTCTTCCATCGTGTTCTGAATCTCGGCAGGAATTGAATTCCATTGATTGAGCAAGGTTCGATGCTGAGCCAGTTCCTCAGCAATCTTCAACCGTTGCTCCCGCTCATTCTTCAATTCCATCTGACCCTGTTCAACCCGAAATTCCAGTTTCTGGATCAGTTTTCCCCGCTCAATGGTGAGATCACGAACCAGCCTGTACTGTGCTTTCAATTCAAGGTTCAAGCGTCGTTTTTCAAGAGCGTTTGTGATGGAAAACAGCAATTGATTGGGATGGTCCAGTGGTTTTAACAGAAAGTCGGAAATGCCATAGTCTGTCAACAGGAGGTTTGCCTGAGTCAAATCGCCATGCCCGGTCAATACGATGAAGGCCAGATCAGGGTTGGTTTTGCGAATACTCTGAATCAGGGCGCGACCATCCATACGAGGCATTTTAAGATCGACAATCATCAGGTCATAAGGTTGTTTTTTGTCGTCAGCCTCTTTGTCCGGAGAAATAAATCGTTCTATGTATTTTTGAAACCCCTCCTCTCCATCCATGGCAGAATCCACTTCGTGCGGAGTCTGTTTCAAAATTTCCAGCAAAAGTTTACGAATAGACGGGTCATCATCCACGATCAGAAGGCTTTGACCCCTTGTTTCCTCAGAAAGCATGTTTACCTCGAAGACTGGTGAAAATAAGTATTGTTCCGGAACATCAAAAACAGGTTGTATCAGTTAAAACACCGGGCAACCTATTCACAGGTCTGTAGCGACGTGCGCATCGTGCGTCTCTACTACTAGCTTTTTCAACCAGTCCACTGCTTCTGTTTCAGAAGTGAAAAGTCTGGTGGGAATGGAATAATGTTCCATGCTGATAATAAAATTGCCAATGATCTTGCTCAGTGGTGATGAAACCAGCAACGCAAGTGCCAAAACTACTTTGGAACCCTCGTTCGCAAAATAGGATCGAGCGTCTTTGGTTATAGCTTTTATTTGCCGGAGATCGACCAGCAAGGGATATCTTTTATTGCCAAAAATAGGTACTGTTTCAATATATTTCCTTGAATCCTCTATGGTGACAACCGCCTTCGGCCTATGCGCAAAATGAATGATGCCTTGCTCTTCATCAAACCAGATTTTTCCTTGTGAGAACTCTATTGCCTTGGATTCCATATTGATTCCTGAACATTATTTTTTGTTCTTGGCCTTGTGTTGAGAGAAGGGCGACCGGCGGGTCGCCCCTACGTACGGCCTGATCATTGCGTTGTTGTACGGGCGACCGGCGGGTCGCCCCTACGGGCCCGGGCAGGGGAACGAGAGTTCAAACACGGTGCCTTGATCTTTTTTGCTGGAAACCGTGATGGTGCCCTGGTGTTCCTTCACAATGCCATAACTGATGGATAATCCCAATCCTGTTCCCTTGCCCACTTCCTTGGTGGTGAAAAACGGATCAAAAATACGGTCGATCATCTCCCTGGGGATACCACAGCCGTTGTCTTTGAAGCGGATAACAACCTCTCCGGCTCCAACCGGTTGAGGGCGATGTTCTGTCTGTATGACCACCTGAGATTCCGGATTTCCATCCAGAGCGTCGCGGGCATTGCTCAACAGATTGATAAACACCTGCTCCAGTTGTGAGGCATTGCCCATGATCTGAGGCAACCCTTCTGCCAACTCCCATTTCACTTCAATGTTGCGCAACCTGAATTGCTCATTCAATAAGGTGAAACTGCTTTCCAGAATCACAGGCAGATCAATCAGTTTCGGCGTTTGAGGACTGTGTCTGGCAAAGTTTCTCAAATGATTGATGATCTTTCGCATACGGTCGGTTTGCTGGACGAACTCTTCAAAAGTTTCATAGGCCAATTGACCGGTAAGGGCTTCCGGTCCCATCTGGAGGCGCAATTGCGAGATGTTCCGCAAATACGCCAGCGGTTGATTGAGTTCATGAGCAACCCCGGTTGCCAACTCTCCGATTGAAGCCAGTTTGGCGGACTGCACGAGTTGAGTCTGTGTTTCCTGAAGCTGTTTGTTGGTGCTCATCAACGCATCGACAAATTTTTGCAGTTTAATTTCCGCTTCTTTTCGTTGGGTAATATCCTGGGCGACACAGGCAATTGCGTGGATGTTGCCAGCGTCATCATGGATCACAGAGGCTGAAAACAACATGGGAATCTTTCTATGTTCTTTGGTCACATAGTTTATTTCCAGATTATGAATGGTATTCTGTTGGTTGAGCAGATCACCATATTCCCTGAAGAGTGTGTCCGTGTCGTCCAGAATGATGCGGAAGGACGTTCCCACCAGTTCTTTTTCCTCATAGCCCAACAGCGCCAGCGTAGCAGGATTCACGGTTTGAATGATCGCCTCTGCATTCAGGACAATCAATGTATCAACCATGGATTTAATGATGTTTTCATAATAATTTCGAGCCGCTTTCAACGAATTTGTAGAATTCATCAGTTCTTCTGCCAGCATGTTCAAGCCACCCAGGATCGCGTCCAGTTCATCACCAGCGTCAGAGACAGTGCCTCGTTGCTCCAGATTTCCGGCAGCCAACGCAATGACCAGTTCCATAATTTGAGAGATTCGTTCATCCCCTGCAAAGGATATTTGATGTTTCATTGAAGAAATTCTCCCAACCAGCGAAGAGCCTCTGTTTCAGAAGTAAACAGTCTGGTGGGAATTGGCCCCTTATCCAAACCGATAAAAAAATTACCAATCATCCTGCTCAGCGGGGATTCCACCAGTATGGCAAAGGCACTGAGATTTTTTGCGCCTTCTGAGGCCAAATAGGCTCGTGCGGCTTTATCCACAGATTTTGAATGCCTCGCATCCACCAGCAATGGCCGTTTTTTATTTCCAGTTAATTTATTTACGAGTTCCACGTTATTTCGCGCATCTTCTAATACTAACTGTGCATTGGTTTCATAAATCATTCGAACAATGCCATCTTCTCCGCGGAAGCCTTTACATTGGGATCCTCTCACAATTTCTGAGTCCATACTGTTTCCTGTTCATGTTCTGATTTGTGGGTGATCCGACCTTTTGTCGCTTATGCTGTGATGTACGGGCGACCCGCCGGTCGCCCCTACGGTTGCGGTATTATTAAGATTCATTCTGATTTGTGTTATCCCGACAGGGAAACGTCAACTCAAATTCGGAGCCTTTGCCTTCTTCGCTGGAAACCCGGATACTGCCACCATGTTCCTGAATGATGCCGTAGCTGATGGACAATCCCAAGCCGGTTCCCCGCCCAACTTCCTTGGTGGTGAAAAAGGGATCAAAAATGCTGGTTAAATTGGATTCCGGGATGCCACAACCATTATCACGGAACCGCATGAGAACCTGTCCCGGCCCCGCTGACTGAGGCTGGAACACGGACTGAATGGTTAATCGGGCCTGCTCGACGCCCTCCAGCGCATCCCGTGCGTTGCTCAGCAGATTGATAAAAACCTGTTCCAGTTGAGAAGCGTTTCCGGAAATTTCCGGTAAAGACTCAGCCAGTTCATAAATCACCTCAATATTCCGATGACGTAATTGTTCATTCAACAGGGTAAAGCTGTTTTCCAGCACAGCGTGCAGATCCACCGGTTCAAAAAATTTGGGTGACTGACGCGCAAAATCTCTCAAGTGATTGATGATCTTCCGCATCCGGTCCGTTTGATCCACAAATTCCGCAAACGTTTCATACGCCAATTCGGGAGAAAGCGCTTCAGGTCCCATCTGAATACGCAGTTGTGAAATGTTTCGCAGATAGGCCAGCGGTTGATTCAGTTCATGGGCAATGCCTGTGGCCAATTCCCCGATCGAGGCCAACTTGGCGGATTGCACCAGTTGTGATTGTGTTTCCTGGATCTGTCGATTTGCGGCCAGCAGATGTTCAATGGTTTGTCTCAAGGAGATCTCAGCCTTTTTTCGATCGGTGATGTTCTGTGCCACACAAACGATCCCATCCATCTGCCCCTCACGGTCACTCATGACAGACCCCGACAACAGCATGGGAATGCGATCCCCGGTTCTGGTTCGATACACAACTTCCAAACCTTGAATCACTTCTTTTTGAATGAGGTCCATCAGCGGCGTATGAAGAAACTGCCTGGTTTCGTATCCTTCAATGATTTCATCATGGCGTTTTCCTATCAGTTCGTTCTCGCTATAGCCCAACAGATTCAGTGTCATCGGATTCACAGTCCGGATTGTTCCATCCGGGTTGAACACAATCAGAGTGTCCATCATTGAATACAGAATGTTGTCAATATAGTTTTTCGTTGAAACAATTAGTTTTGCGGCTTCTTTGATGGCATTAATTATCTGGTTGAAGGCCATGGTCATTTGTTCGAAGTCTTCCTGTGTCGGAATATGACTTTCCAGTTCAGCATCTTGCGATTTCATTTTTTCAATAAGGCTTGTCTTGAAAAGATCTGACGGAGACTTGAACGCAAAGTTCAATATTTCATTGGATTTTTCATCGTAAACTCCCAGCAAAGATTCACTCAAACCGATGATTTCGTTCAGGGGCGTTCTCAACTGCCGGGATGTGCTGGCTAAAAACTCATCTTTGAGTTGATCAAGTTTTTGTAACTGCCTGAAGGATTCCTGTTGTGTCTCCAGAATTTTAGCTTGAACGGCCAATGTCTCCTGTTGCGCGATATATTTTTCCTTCCGATCCTGATTGATCCGGTCAGCCAACCCCAAAGAAAACAGGGTAACCTGCATGGCAGACGTTATATCAAACGCATTGTCTGTCAGAAATGATGTTGCCAGAACGCCAAATGATCTCAGCGCATAAATAATTCCACCCGCGATATTTACTGTAAACGCCATCAAATAATAACGTGCGGGCGCATAGCCTTTTTTCAGGCATAATAAGGCCGTCCAAACCAAACCGGCACTACCAGTGACATGCAACAGGAAAAGGAAAAGAATGACAATTTCTAAAGACACCATAAACATTAATCCGATTGATCCTGCAAACAGGAACATCCCGAAAATATAAACAGAATCCCACATTGGGATATAGGTTTTTGTTTTCAGAAACGAACGGGAAAACTGAGCGGCAAAGATCCCGAAAAGACTCAGAAAGAACGGAACCGCATTGTTGCCCCACCATGGATAATCAGGCCATAGATACTTGTAAGCCAAACCATCCATACTCAGTTGAAACAAACAAAATGCCAGAATGTGCAGAACATAATACAGATAGGCCAGTTCCCTGAGGCTGGCGAACAGGCTCAGATTATAGAACAGCATCACCAGGATAATTCCGTAATAGAGTCCTAATCCGTAGTTGGATTCTTCCAGATGGTTCGTCCAGGCAACGGAAGACCAGATGGTCATTGGAAGGATGATCGCTGTTTCGCTTTGAATTCGAAGATAGAACCGTTGGCTCTCTGGAAGTGGCTTATGGAGGCGAAACAAAAAAAAGCGATTCTTGAATTCCCGTTGACTAAACGGAATTATGTTCCCATTTTTAGTGATGAGCCAGTTGCCTTCAGCAGAAGGTTGATAGAGGTCAATCCTGTCAAGTCGGGGAACACCGATTTCCAGAAACCATTCTTTCTGAACCTCCACGCCATGCTGAAGGTCGAAACGCACCCAATACACAGATTTGGTAAAACTGAAACCCGGTGTTTCTTTCTGGCTCGGTTTCCAGGAAGATTCGAGTTTAGATGAACTGACATCCCCGATCGTCCATTGGCCAGCCTTGTCTTCCAGAATATCCAGATAAGGTCCCAGTGAATAATGATCTTTACCCGATTCCAGCATCACCGGAGTTGCCGCCCAGGAACAGGTGTTCCCGAACAACAATAATACAACCAGAATGACATGCCATGGGTTCATAAATCAATCCTTCATCATCCGGTGAACGTCTCGCAGTTTTTGTGCGCTGAAGCACGACAAAAAAATAAGTTGAACGTTCCTAAAAAAGCCATTGCGGGATTATTGTTCGATATGTTATGCAGATAAGCAGATTCTTGCTTTTTCTTAATCTGTTTGAGCATAAATACTATGTCCGATGAAACACTGTTTGCACAAACCTATGACACGTCCCGCGATTTATTTGTTGCAGAGGCCGGACAATATGACAATGCAAGAATTCAGGAATTCCGCACGGACCCGGAGGCCTCACTGTTGACTCATACCCTGCTGTTGCCGGCAATCACGAAGCCGCAACGGTTGCTGGTCATCACGTCCGGAATTCATGGCGTGGAAGGCTATATCGGCAGTGTGATTCAACGGCTGTTTCTTAAATCACTGGACTCATGGATTGACCGCAACACCACCGGGATATTGCTGATCCATGCAGTGAATCCCTATGGTTTCAGGCATGACCGGCGAGTCAACGCGAAAAACATTGATCTGAACCGGAATGGCTTCACCGTCTCAGGAAATTTCGATAAACACCACAATCAAGCGTATGAACAACTGCAATCCTTTCTGGAACCCCGGAAATGCTATGCGAGTTCACGCTTGTTCCGGGCACAAGCCCGCAAACAGATTGAGCATCACTCGCAAGCCACCGTGTTTCAGGCGGCGGCCGGAGGACAACATCATTCACCACAGGGAATTTTCTATGGCGGGGACTCGCAGGAACCCGAAGTGTTGCGATTGAGAGAAATCATCACCGAACACGCAAAGGATTATCCAACGGTGTTTCTGATTCATCTGCATTCAGGTTTCGGACAATGGGGGCATCTGCATCTGCTTTATCCAACTTCACCGCTGGTTCAGCATGAACTGCTGGAAACCCTGTTTGCCGGACTGTCGATCAATGACTACCTCCGGAAACACACCGCTTACGAAGTGGTGGGCAGCCTCTGTGATTTTCTGGGAGAACCGTTGCGGGCAGAAGGTAAAACATATCTTCCGGTCAGTTTTGAATATGGCACGCTCAACACCCAGACCATGGATGGTTTTATGGAAACCCTCCGTCGGATGATTGTGGAAAACCAGATTCACCATTGGGGTGCCAAAACACCTGAAATCGCAACACACGAACAGCAATTGTTTCGGGAAATGTTTTATCCGGATGATCCAGCGTGGCAACGATCCGTGATGGACCAGACACAAACCGTTTTTTCAACCGTTTTTTCCCGATTCCATCAAATTTAGGAACATCATCGTAGGGGCGACCCGCGGATCGCCCTGAAATTTGATGGTCGCATGAATCATATAAACCGTGGGCAACCAGGGCGACCCGCCGGTCGCCCCTACATAAATGGACAACCGTAGGGGCGACCCGCCGGTCGCCCTCATAATATGTCGATCACATTAAACACGTGGGCAACCAGGGCGACCCGCCGGTCGCCCCTACATAAATGGACAACCGTAGGGGCGACCCGCCGGTCGCCCTGAAATTTGCCGGTCGCATGAATCATATGTCGATCACATTAAACATATAAACCGATTGTCAGAACCTAATTTTTTTTACAGGGGAACATTATGAATCCAGCGTTGAATTCTGATATTCCAAAAGCCATCATTCTGGCAGCGGGAACAGGCAGTCGACTTAAACCATTTACAGAACATCTGCCCAAATGCCTCACGCCGCTGAATGGTGTTCCGATTCTGGTCAATGCGCTGACACAACTTTTCACCGCCGGTGTGCGTGAGACCATCATCGTGGTCGGACATCTCAAGGAAAAAATCATTGACGCCATTGGCCCCGATTTTCAGGGAATGACCATCACCTACATTGAGTCCGACGCTTATGCGAGAACCAACAATATTTATTCCCTGTGGTTGGCCAGAGAATACCTGCATGACGACATCCTGCTGCTGGAAGCTGATGTGTTTTTTGAGGGTGGACTGCTGGAAAGTCTGCTGGCCTGTTCAGGCAAAAACGCACTAGCGGTTGACCGCTATCAGCCCCATATGTCCGGAACCGTGGTGAAAACAAAGGCTGATGGAACAATAACCGGGTTGTTCACCAAAAAACAGCAGGTGTCCGGTTTTGATTATGGGAATGCCTGGAAGACCATCAACATTTCCCTGCTCCGGAAAAACTTTCTGGAAGCCATGCTGCTGCCTGACCTGGAAGATCACATCCAACAGGGAATTCATGGCGTTTATTACGAAGTTCTCCTGCAAAAAGAACAGCCCTGGAAGATCCCCGGTTCCCTGGTCGCAGTGCCCTGTGAACAGTTGCGATGGTATGAAATCGATGATGAACACGACCGGGCTATGGCCGAATATCTGTTTGCGTCACAGGAACAGCGTTATGAATTGATACAGCAACAGCATGGCGGCTTTTTCCGTTATCCGTTTGTGGATCATGCGTATCTGTATAACCTCTATTTTCCGCCGGATGATGTGATTCGCCATTTTGAAAGCCAGATGCGGGAACTGGTGCTGCATTATCCTTCCGGACAACAGGTTCTCACTGAATTGATGGGCGGCTATCTCGACACTTCGCCGGAACATCTGCTGGTTTGCAATGGCACCTCAGAGATCATCAGGGTTCTGGGACGAAAGCTCTGCCGGAAAATGATTGTTCCTGTGCCGTCGTTCAATGAATATCTCAATGCACCGCAACCCGAAAAAGTCATCCCGTTTAAATTGAGAGCGCCTGACTTTCAGTTGAACGTACAGGAATTTTTTCAGGCGATTGAGGCCTCAGAAGCAGATCTGGCAATTCTGGTCAATCCCAACAATCCGACCTCGCAAAGCATTCCCAAAGAGTCGCTTGTCTGGCTGTTGGACCAGCTTCAAACCACAAACTGTCAGTTGGTGGTTGATGAATCATTCATGGATTTTGTGGATGATCCACCGCATGTTTCAGTGGCGGATCTTCTTGAAAAATATCCGTGGCTTTCCATTTTGAAAAGCCTGAGCAAGTCTTATGGCATATGCGGTTTGCGGCTGGGATATTTCATGACGGCCAACCCCTTGCTGATGCAGGAACTTCACAAGGAAGTGAGCATCTGGAACATCAATGGCTTTGCGGAAGCATTTTTGCGAATTTTGCCCCGATACCGTGAGGACTTTGAAGAAAGTGTCAGAAAAGTTCGTGCGGACAGGGATGACCTGTATGAAGCACTAGGCAAAATTCCCGGAGCTTCTGTGCTGAGGCCCCAGGCCAACTATATCTTCTGTCATTTTTCTCAGGAGAACATGATGGCTAAAGACCTCGCCCGCATGATGTTCGTCCAGCATAATATTCTGATCAAATCCTGCGCGGAAAAAATGTCTGACCCGGCCCATGAATATTACCGCATTGCCTGCCGGACTCATCAGGAAAATCAACGGTTGGTTGAGGCGCTGACTCAATGTCTGCAACTCAAAAATTCCATGCTTCAAACCACCAGCCCCAAGGATCTTCATGCCTCGCTCTGAAAAAACCATCACACGCGAAGTGCCGACGAGTTCTCTGACCAAAGAACAATTTGATGCCATCTGGTCGGTTTATGCCCCCTATCACGAACGCGACCGTGCTGAATTTGAACGCACCTTGTGTCTCAATCACAAAGTGTTGATGTTTCATGACGCTCAGACTGAAGCTCTTCAGGGATTTCTGGCCGTGAGCGTGTTTGATGTGCAGGAGGAGGAGCGTTCGTTTGTTATTTTATATTTTGGCACACTGGTGATCCATTCCGGTTTTCGGGGACAGAACATTGTGCAGAACATGGTATTGCGGGAATACCTGGGAATTCGGCGACGTTACGGCTTCAGAAAGATCTATTTCATTTTTTCCAGCCTGAGCTACATGAGTTATCTGGCGATGTCACACACTTTTCTGGAATACTGGCCCCGGAGAGAACAGCCAACCCCGCAATATGCTCAGGAGGTGCTGACGTATCTGATCGAACAGATCTTCAAAGGGAAATATGACCCGAGCGGAGTGAGTCAGGGAACCGGACAAAAACGGGTCACCGATCAAAAAGTAACAGGAACAGAAACGAACCTTGATCCACAGCTCGCATTTTATCTCAAAAACAACCCCGGCCATCAGCATGGCGATTGTCTGATGTGCTTCATTCCGCTCTACGAACTGAATATTCTGACCTTGATCTTCAAACGACACGTGCAGCGACCCTTGAAAAAGTTGTATAAAAACCTGTTTCAATAAGGCACGGCAAAAGAATAACTGACCACAGTTTTTTAACACACACCCCTTGTCCAGGTCTGTAGCGACGTGCGAATCGCGCGTCGCTACGCATGCCCGGCAGGAAATGTTTTATGAAAAGTACAGTTATTTTTCGAATGTTCCTAAGTCTGCATTTTTATCATGGCCGTTGCTTCAATTGATTTACCATGTCCTGCATCACACTCCGCATACGATCGGCTTCCACTTGCAACTGCTGACGACGAACTCTGGGATCGTGCCCCAACTCTTCTGCCTGAAGAATTGGATAATAACGTTTTGTATAAACCGTAAGATGAGGAATGCGGGTCATGAGCCATGGCAAGCCATAATGATCGGCGTTTTTCAGAAAAGCGTCATCAATTTTGTCCACAAACGGTTGAGCCAACATGATGCTTTTCAAGAGTTTTTTCCGCCATGGCTGTTGGATATTGATTGTTTTCTGCCATTTCTCAAAACCTTTGCAGATGACAAGCATGATGTCACAGCGTGCACGCAACGCAATTTCGATGGATTTGGGAGAACGAAAAGGCTGAACATCCAGACCATTGCCATACATGCTATATTCCCCTTCAGGAGCCACCCCCAGAAAATCCATCTGATTGTCTTCAAAAAGCTGAATATAATCCTCCACACCAAACCGTTTCTTCCCATGCATGGGCAGTCCCAGAGCCTTTGCCAAACCAGGAAAACTCATCACTATTGGATGGGCGATCGAATTGAATCGTTTGTGCCCAAACCCCAGTTTGTTCATGCGACTGATCATGGCGCAGGCACTGGCAAGGGGGCCACTGAAAGGGCCATGATTGAACACGGCTATTGTTCGGGTTTGTGTTTCCATATAATTTTCCATGTCAAAATCATCGAGATAATCCACCTCCTTGACAAACATGGATAATAACACCTGGCTGACAGTCGCAATCTGTTGAATCTGTGGCATGCTGTTTCTCCTGTTATCATGAATTTTTTCCACCTGCAGGTGGTTTGAAAATGAGCCGCTAAGAACGCTAAGAACACGAATAAAAAGGTTTTTTATAAATGAAGTCCGCAGTAAAACCCTGATTTTCAAGTTTACAGGTGCATATTCCCTTTTTTACTTTGTGTTCTTCGTGTACTTCGTGGCTAAAAAAGTACCTGCACAGCTCGAATTTTTTCATAAAGCTGACTGTGTCACTTCGAGTTGAAAGCGAGAAATCTTAAAAAAAATCCGCGCATTTCTCATTGGGATTGGTTTAATGGGTTTCTTAACGAGAATGTCCATGATAGACAAATGGATTTTTCCCGCAGTCCGGTTTTTATTGATGAAGACCCTGCTTGCCATTTGACAATGACTCCTTTTATGTTTACTGAGTGAAGAGTCGTTGTCATGACGTTATTCACCAGTCCACTACGATCATCGTCAGAGGTTTCTGTTTTATCGAAACAGTTCGTCGATAATCCAGATTTGTAGATTCGCATCATTTCAAAGGAGCTACCATGATACAAAAAGGAATTTCAATGATTGAAGATATCGGCATGTCCGTTGTCCCCTTCAAACTTCAGGTCAATGGGTATCAAAACTACCAGAAAGTGTTGAAGGAAGTGGCCAAAAATCTTCCGTTTCCCGCACCAACCTTATTTTCCGGACCGGGATCTTCCCTTGAGTTGTGCAAGGCAATCGCCTATATGGGCACCAAAAAACTGTTGATTGTCACAGATGCCATGCTGATAAAAATCGGATTGCTGGATAACATCAAGAAAGCCCTGGAGCAACATAAGGTAGAATATGTGATTTATGATGGTGTTCTGCCTGACCCGACCTTTGCGCAGGTGGAAGCCGGATTGACCGTGCTGAAAAAAAATAAATGTGACGCGGTTCTGGCTGTTGGCGGTGGATCCTCCATGGATGCCGGCAAACTCATTTGCGCACGAGCGACCAATGACAAACCTCTGCCAAAATTTGCCGGACTGTTCAAGGTCTTCAAAACAATCCTGCCCTTGTTCGTGATTCCAACCACTGCTGGTACTGGCTCAGAAGTCACCATTGCGGCTGTTGTGTCTGATCCTGTGGCACACCAGAAAATTCCGGTGATGGACCCGAAACTGATCCCAACCATGGCGGCACTGGATGGAGCGTTGATGACAGGTTTGCCGCCAATGATCACCGCCGCGACAGGAATGGACGCATTGACCCATGCGGTTGAAGCCTATATTTCAGCCAATGCCATGCCCTCCACAGACAGTTACGCGTTGGCGGCAACCCGGTTGATCATGGAAAATCTGACCAATGCGGTGAAAAATGGTCAGGATGTGGAAACCCGCCAAAACATGGCACAGGCATCCTATTACGCGGGACTTGCTTTCACACGGGCCGGAGTGGGATATGTCCATGCGATTGCCCATAACTTCGGCGCGTATTATCACACTCCGCATGGGCTGGCGAACTCCATTGTACTGCCACATGTTCTGGATTATTCCAAGGAAACCTCCATGCCACGCCTTGCTCATCTTGCGGTTATCAGCGGATTGCAAAAAGGCAAGGAATCCGATCAAAAACTGGCTGATAAATTCATTGCTCACATTCGGGCGATGATGAAGGATTATAATATTCCGGAAAAACTGGAAGCCCTGAAAAAAGAGGATATTCCCGCCATTGCCAAAGCAGCCCTGAAAGAAGCGCATTTCACCTATGCGGTGCCCAAATACATGGATCAGGCTACCTGCGAAAAACTGATCAGTAAAATGATGGTGTGATTAGTCAGAATTAAAAAGCCACTATCAAACGGATCCTTATCCGGCCTGTAGAGACGCGCGAATCGCGCGTCTCCGGCGGCACACCTTCTTGTTGAAGCAGGCGGTTCATTGCGTCTGTTGTTCCAGTTGATCCAGCAAATTGACAATTTTTTCACTCAGAGTCGCAATGTTTCGTGACTGTTTCTGTGCTTTTGCGGACTGTCCCTGAGTTTTCAACTGAATGATTGTTTTGATCAGCTCATGAAGTTTGGTATGTTCTGACTCAAGCGTTTTGATAGTAGACAAATTCCCCCACTTGTTCATGGCCGTTCCATAGAGCCATTTTCCCAGATCACAATCACGATGCGAGACGGCTTGATCTTCAGTCAGACTTTCCTTGCCCTCCAGAAAATTCTGAATCCTGCTACGCCATAGCAGATGCTTGGTTTTTGCGGCTTCAAAATCAAAAACAGCGTCTTGATTTCTGCCAACGGCCCGTTGTCTCTGGTCAATTTTAAAGAAAGAGACCATTTCCATTTGTTCACCGCTTTGCATGGAAAGATCGTCTGAAGCCGCCGCCATTTCCTCGGAAATGGTAGCGTTGCGCTGAATCGTTTTGCTCAGTTGCTGAATGGCACTGTTGATCTGGGCAATGCCACTTTTTTGTTCACCGGCCGCAACTGTGATTTCCCGAACCAGTCCCGCTGTTTTCTGAATGTTGGGAACCAGTGTTTGAAGCATGTGTCCGGCTTTCTCGGAAACCTCCAGACTGGATTGTGAAAGTCCCATAATCTCGGCCGAGGCCACCTGACTGCGTTCGGCCAATTTTCGAACTTCAGTCGCAACCACGGCAAAACCTTTCCCCTGTTCACCCGCTCTGGCGGCTTCAATGGCGGCATTCAGTGCCAGCAGATTGGTTTGGCGGGCAATTTCATCAATGATGGAAATTTTTGAAGCGATTTCACGCATCGCCTGAACCGCTTCAGCCACAGAGTCACCACTCAACTGAGCTTCTTTTGCGGATTTGTTGGCGATATTTTCGGTATTTTTTGAATTTTCCGCAGTGTGTTCAATATTGGCGGACATTTCTTCAATCGAAGCGGATGTTTCTTCAATGGCAGATGCCTGTTGGGTTGAACCATGAGCAATTTCTTCAGCGATGCTTTTCAATTGAAGACTTTTCTGATTCATCTGCTCAGAGGACTCCACAATATGCCCGATGATGTTCCGGAGATTTTTAATCGCGCTCAACAGACTTTTACCCATTCGTCCCAGTTCATCATGAAAATCGAAGGATTGCTTCACATTGAGATTGCCCTGCGCCAGTTGCACCGTCACTTCAGACACGGTGATTAAGGGGTGGGTGATGCTCCGGGTCAGCAGGAAGCCTAATAATCCTGAAAGGGCGAGGCCCACCAGCACTGCCAGCAGAATGCCCTGCCAGACAGATCGTGTGGTGGCACTGGCCATATCAACAGTCCGGGCAATGAGTATTCTGGATTCTTTTTCGATGGTCTGTAGTTGCTCAATCATGCGCTGGGCGATGTCATCCGCATGCGCATCCAGTTGGTTCAGATGAGCCCTGATCTCCCGTACTTCATCCGCCAACTGAATCAGCCGGGTTCCTGCCGACTGAAATTTTTCTGAATGCAATTGTTCAACGGCCATCAGCGTCTGCCGGATTTCCGGAACCGTGACGGGATAGATCCGGCCTTCCCGGGTTTGTGCTCCATTTTTCAGGGCAGTCACCCATGTTCCAAAGTCGCGGATACTTTCCAGATAGGCTTCCCGTGTTTGTTGAAGCCGATCCTCCTGATCAGCACGCTGGTATTCCTGCAACCAGATCCAGGAAAGTGCCAGAGTTGTTTTCATTTCCATCGACATATCCGCCCAGGTGTTTTCAATCTGTAGAACAGATGCCGTATTGCCTTTTTCAATAAGCGTCTGAATCCGTTCCTTGACCTGACTTTCCAGTTTTTCCGCCAAGGCAATGACCTGTTCAAAAATCACGAATGATTCACGAAGGGTTTCCTCCCGGGTTTGCATGAGTTCATTACGTTTCAGAACATTTTCCTGAATTTTTTTGATCTGAGGTTGGAGTTGCGTGTTATGAAATTCATCCGTGTCTGTCACCACCTTCCGCAGTTCTTTATCGCTGGTGGCATAGAAGGCACTGCCAGCAATATTTCCACCGCTCAGAATCGCTTCCGCATAGCTATCAAAATGCGCGATCATCTGCTGATGCGCATTCCAGGCATCGTTCAAGTCCTGTAAATTGTCAGCTTCGATCAGTTCCATGATGAGTTGCATGTCTCTGGATACCGAATAGGTCATTTCCTGGGAAGCCTGAATCAGGGGTGTTGTCTCATTCAGCAGGCGCGTGGCATCATTCACCCGCATGACCCCGTTGTAAGAATAAACACCCGACGCCACAAGAATGCCGCACACGAGTAAAAAACCCGTAATCAAGCGAATAGAAATGGAAACGTTTTTCATGTGTTCTCCTGCGTTATTTCTGTTTTTTGAATGTGATTCAATACGTTCATGTTTCTTTCATGAACCATTTTCAGACTGAAGGTCAATAAAAAACTGGTTTGACCCGTATTATTTGTTTCCCGAGAATGTTCGATTCCTTTCCTTCAATCTGGTTATTGCCGTTTTGCGGCGCTTAAAACTTTTCATAATCAAATTGTTTGTGATTGCACATCCCATACTGGAAGGTTATATACAACCATCTCATCAGTCTCATGTCAGGAGGATTATGAATCAGCAATTGAATCGGGAAACAGCAGAAGGACTGCTGCGAAGTCGGCAGTTAGAATCCATGACCATCATGGATATGGTGGATGACATTATGGATGATGTCAAAATGACAGAATTTGTGCCAGACTCAGTCTGCCAGATTGATCCGCGAACCGGAGAACTGGTTGTGTATAACTCATCCCGTGCCAAGCGGATTCATACGACAACCAGCCAGGAGCAGAAAACTACGTCAGAAGAAGTATTCTGTCCCATCTGCAGTGGTCAGAGCACCGGCATTATTGATCTGACCCCTCAGTCAGAAGGCTTCACCTTCATCAACAAAAACCTGTTTCCAATTCTGCATCCGATGGAGCATCTGCTGGAAGACGCGGTGTCGACCCCCTTGTACGCCGACCCGTTGCACCACGGCAGGACATCGTATGGTTTTCATTTTTTGCAGTGGACCAGTTCTCTCCATGAACGGGATTGGCACAACATATCGCATGAAGACGCATTGATCTGCATGGAACGCCTGGCATGCATGGAAAAACAGTTGCTTTATCAAGCCAAGGGATTCATGCCGCCCACCTCGAGTTCCAATAGCGGTCAGCCAACCTATGGTTATGTTTCGATTATCAAAAATTACGGCCATGAAGCAGGAGCCTCGCTGACTCATGGCCACCAGCAAATTGCCCACAGCAACATCATGCCCCAGCGTTACTTCAACAATCTTGGTTTTCTAAGCCGCAACAACCGTACTTTTGCAGAATACATGCTGAAGGAAAATCCAGCCAAACTCATGATTCACGATTATGGTGCGGCCGTACTACTTGTGCCGTACTTCATGCGACGACCTTATAACATGCTGCTGATCATGAAAGATTTCCACAAACAATATCTTCATGAACTGAATCTCGAAGAAAAGACAGCTCTGACCCGGGGACTGCAAGACTCCATCAAGGCCCTGATGACAATCATGCCACAACTGGGAAAACAGCCTGCCTACAACTTGAACATCAACAATGGTCCGGGAGCAGGATTGTATGTGGAAATTCTGGCGGCAACCCAGATTACCGGAGGCTTTGAGCAGATCGGCCTTTGGGTATGTCAGGCAAGTCCCTATGACATTGTGAAAACCATTCGGGAAGTGTTGAAATATTGAACAGCAATTTCGCCACGTCTGAAACTGGCGAAACAACGACTATGGCCACTCTAAACCACCATTTATACAAAATTTTCATCACCCCAGAGTTGCACTGAATGTTCCGGTCACTAACCATAGCCAGCCTTTACAAATATTCCATGCTGGGACTGTTGGGTTTGACCTGTGTGCAGCTTGTTTACAGTCAGATTCTGTCATGGCCGGTGATGCTGAGCGGATTGGTGCTGTATGGTTGCATGGTGCTCAATTATCAGTCTTCCCGACCGCGATTGAGCGACAGGATTACCGGCGGTTTTCTGATTCCTGTACTCGGTTTCTGTTTGTATCGGGTGATTGTTGAAAAAAATAATCCTGTTCAGGAAGCTCTGGTTTTTATCTTTTTTCTGAATGTCATCTGGCAGGGAGGACGCGCCAAACTCGAAGACTACTGGAACCGGCACAGTTTTTTGTTTCTGCTGAATATCCTGACCACCAACATGAATCTGGACTGGATCAGTTTTCTGTTATTCATCCTGTTCATGATGGTTTCAGTGCCTGTGATGGGGGTGGGGTTTTTATATCATTATGAAAAAAAATCAGTTTCGTTTGTAGAACAATCCCAGAAACTGCGCTGTCTCCTGCCTGTGCTCAAAGGAACTCCGTTTGTTCTCGCCGCCGGCTTGCTCCTGTTTTTTCTGATTCCCCGATCCCCCTTTGCCCTTCTGAGCCTATCCCAGAACCGGTCAATTCCCGCAACGGGCTACACCAATCAGGTGGCCCTTCTTGGCGATGGTGAAATTCAGGTTGATCAACAGGCCATGGTTCGTGTCTATTCGCCAAGTCCTGAATGGGCTGACCGTAATCCGTCCTTCCGTTTTATCCGGGGAAATACGCTGGACGCGTTTGATGGCAGACGCTGGCATAAAACAGATCCGATGGTCCAGTCTTTCCGACCGGGACAGGAAATCATACTTCACCGTGATTCATCTCTGGCAAAGAAAGCTGTGGAGTTGACCTTTCTGCTGGAAGCAACCCTGGACAAGGAATTGTTTGTTCCATGGGGGGAACTGATTCATTTCAACCCGGCCAATTTTTATAACACACTTTTGCAGGATGAAAGTGGAAACCTGATCAGAAAAAATATCCGTCAGATTCGAACCAAATATGAGACAGGAATATTACCAGAACGTTTTTTCACACGGCTGACCGATGCCCAGAAGGCACGATACCTTCAGATCCCAACAGACTCATGGCAGGGATTTTCTGAATTTCGCAAATGGGTTGAAACCGTGTTGCCCCAAAACAAGGATGCCACTGAACTGACAAGACTGTTGAAACAGCATTTTGATCAGGAATTCACAGCATCCTACATGAATGATTTTTCAGGAGAGGATAAACTGATTTCATTCCTGACACAGGAAAAAAAAGGCCATTGTGAATATTTTGCCTCCGCCGCGGTATTGGCTTTAAGGTTCAGGGGAATTCCATCCCGCCTGGCCGCAGGATATTCCGGCGGACAATGGAATTCGGTCTCGAATGTTTTGACGTTCAATAATGAACATGCCCATGTGTGGGTCGAGTATTTTGAAAACCGGCAATGGCATCTGTTTGATCCAACCATTGCCTCCCCCTTGCTACAGATCAATCTGAACTCACCGTCCCTGTGGAAACAATATGTGGACGCAATTTCCTTCTGGATCGAAAGTTACATGGTGGATTATACCTTTGACACACAAAAGCAGATCCTTGTTTCCTTGAGTGAAATGGGAAAAACAGACGCCAACACCGATTCCACCAGCTCATTCTGGTCAGCGGGTTCGTCATTCCGGATTAAAATCATAGTTGCTGGAATAACAGGTTTGCTGGCCACTTATTGGCTGTTGAGAAAGACAAGAGGGCGTGACCGGAAATTTCAGACCTACCCTTCCGCTTACCGGATGGTTTTGAAACATATGGAATCGATTTATGGTCAATTTCCCCCTTCCCTTAGCCCGAAAGATATTTTATATACCATTCAGGATCAGATGAGCCCCAATGAACAGGAAGCCGCCCGAACAATCATTGACGCCTATTACGCCTTTCGTTATGGACAAAAAGAATTTAAGAATCAAATGCTGACAAACATGTGGCTCAGGGCTGCAAAAACCCCGGATATTTGATTTTCCGGATCTCAGTTCAATAGTAGAGAGAGTTCGATGGACATTGGAGAAAAACTATACCCGCATATTTTTGATCAGTTGCGCCAATCGCGGTATACCAAACATATTTCTGACAAATCACTGGAAAAACTGCTGATATATTCGGACTTTCGCTGTTACATGAAGAATCGGGTCATTATTCATCAGGGCGAAATCAATCATCATTTGTTTGTGCTGGTTTCAGGAGCCATCACGGTCAAGGTTGACGGAAATTTTATTTACACCTTACGTCGTAACGGCGACATTTTCGGTGAGATGAGCCTGATCACAGGAAATCCTTCCAGTGCCCATGTAGAAACCAATGAAGACAGCGATGTGATTGCGATTTCGGCAGAAGTTCTCAAACAGGTTTCTCCAGAAGATGAAACACTGATTGAGGACTCACAGGTAGAGATTCGTCTGATTCTGCATGAGTGGTTTTCCAGAATTCTCTCAGAAAAACTGTTTTTAACCTCGGAAAAGGCTAAACTGTATGAAGGTTTGAGCCAGCGAATGAAAAAAGACCTGGATAATGCCAAAAAAGTCCAGGAAGAAGTGTTTTATTCCAACCTGCAAAACATACCCGGATTCCAGTTGCATTTGAAATCAGAATTTGCCAGTGAACTTGGCGGTGATCTGTTCGGTATTTTTCATGTAAAAAAACAGCTTTATGGAATTTTATTGGGAGATGTGACAGGCCATGGAACTGCATCAGCACTGCTGGCCCTGAGTACCTGGAATGTCTTTCATGATGAAGCCCTTCATGTGGAACACCCTCTGAAAACCATCACAGCCGTCAACGCCTCCAGCCTTAAATACATGCCCGACAATTATTTCATCACCGCGTTTTATGGCGTGTATGATTCCTCCAGTCATCAATTGAGATATGTGAACGCGGGCCATCATCCCGGCATTTTAATCCGGAATGAGACGATCACCACTATTCCGGTAGCCAAGGGTTTGCCGTTGGGAGTATTTCCCTCTGAAATGTGTAATTATCATGAGTTTTCACTTCAGTTGCAGTCGGGAGACCGTCTGGTTCTTTGTACGGATGGCGTGTTTGAATACATGCAGAGTAAGAATGTTAATGGATACAATAAATTAATATCCATTCTGGAGGAACATCAACATCTACCCTCAGAAACTCTGAAGGATTTTCTGTATGAGTATGGAAAAAAACTCTTGTCCGATAAACAGTATGAAGATGATTTCACCCTGATGATTTTTGATGTTGCCTGATCACAGAAATTCAATACTGCTGATTTGCTTCAATTTCTCTTCATTTTGTTCCATTTTCGACAACTCCTCAATGATGCGTGATACCGCATGATCATCCAGCTTGAAATGATCAAGCAATATCAGTTTGATCCCCATACCCAGACGAACAAAACCAAAGGATTTGGAGTGGTTTTCGATCAGAATTTCCAACGCCAATTCAAAATATTCCTGAATACGCTTCACATTGTTGAAGACGATTTTGATATTTTCGGTCGCATACGCCACATTGCGTGTTGATTCCTGGCTCGCCTTAGTGATGTTTTCCACCGACTGTTTGATTTGCGTGGCCGCGATGTTTTCGTTTTGAACAGAAAGATCAATGGAGTTGTTGATTTTTGAGACCTTGTTGATGATGGAAGTCATATTCTGGGTATGACTCAATGCCTGTAAAATGCCATTCTGCACATGCTCAATCTGTTGGGCGATTTCGTTGTTGGCCTCAGAAGTTTGCTGTGCCAGTTTTTTCACTTCTTCAGCGACCACCGCAAAACCCTTACCTGCTTCTCCTGCGCTGGCGGCTTCAATGGTCGCATTGAGCGCAAGCATGTTTGTCTGACTGGCAATGGTATCAATCAGTTTCACAACCCGCCCGATTTGCTTGGCGGTTTCACCCAACTGATTCATGGTAGTCAGTGTCTCCTGGGCACTGGCATCCGCCTCTGCTGAAATGTTCATGGCATCTTTGGTGTGCCGGCTGATGGCCCCAAGCGAGTTTGCCATTTGACGAATTGAAACAGACACCTTGCCGATATTATCAGAAATCTGTTTGGCGTTATCGTTGATTCCCTTCATTTTTTCTGAGCTTTCATCCGCGGCGGCTATGATCCCGCTGACAGTTCGCTTGATATCATCCACCTGCTCTTTCATATTGGACTGGTTGTCCCGTAGTTCATCCGCACTGGAGCATATTGTGTCGGCCGCGCTCAGGATTTTGTCAACCATCACAAGGATGTCCGGTTCGGCAATATTTGTTGCCGTATTGAGCCGCCGACTTTTAGGCGGTTGGGGCGCTTCACTCATTTTGAAGGTCATGAGTTCTTCAAGTTTCTGCTGAACTGTTTTTGCGCTTTCTGTCATCACCTGCTGATTGCTTCTGATTTCAACAACACCGCCTTCCACCGATTTTGCGATGTTCGACACCTGATGAACCATGCCCGACAAATCATGCGACAACACATCCAGTGCGAGATACAGGTGATGGGTTCTTTCTGAAATATCATTCAGTTCCATCACACTGGTTTCAAAGGGTTGGGGAAGTCGACGACCAGAATCCTCAGAGACGAGCTCCAGAATCTGGCTGATTCGACTTTTGATTCGTTTTGCCAGTTCATCAATACTGCTCTGATAATCTTCCACGGTGGCATCATCCGAAAAAGCCCAGTCCATGATTGCCAGAAGTTTTTCCAGCAGTCTGGCGGAGTCTTCATGCAAATCACTCAACTGCGCTCCTGCAAATTCCAGATGACGCTGATCACAAAGTCTACTGAGTTCCAGATAGCCCTCATGCAACACCTGTAACAGGTGCATTAGAACACGCTCGAGATGATGAATATTTTCTTCATGACGATTGTTCTGAAGCAACAGATAATAACCAAAGCCACCAGATCCCGCGGCAATCAAACAAAAAAGCATTCCCAGCCAGGCCAACCAGAGTGGCATGTGAATAAAAAGACCTACGTTCACAAGGAGTCCTCCCAGACACCCGAACACCAATATGCCAAAACCTGTTTTATATTTCATGTCAACCTTTGAAATGAGAGTGTGGCCAGGGCAATGAATCAGACCTCACAATCGGTTTTGTGATGATTTATATTTATAACTTGTTGTCAGCATCCATTAAACGTAATTGTTTTAATACTATCGTCAAGTAAACCTAAAGATTCTGTAGCAACAAATAGTTCATGAAACAATAGAGCTATAAATTATTCATTATCAATCCGGTTGCATCAATTCTTACTTCCTGCTGATTTTTATTTATCAAAATGATGCTTCCCCCACAAGAGACAAAAACCGCTTTATTTCATTCATTTGTTATTTGACTTTTAAAAGGAACCCTTATGAAGAACCCAAAATCGCTTGAAACATCCAGAATCAGCATCACCGCTCATTATACCAGCTATGTCTGGGCTAAAAACAACTTATCACATCCCTTATTGACAACATGGCAGGGAAAAGCTGGATACCACCTACTTGATCCGTTGATGAAACTCGGACGTTCGCTGGGCATCAATGACCTTGAAACCACGCTCCTCCAACGGCACCATATCATTGATCATCTGCTGGAAAAATTGGTAACTGAGCATCAAGTGAGCCAAATTATAGAATTGGCCTGTGGATTATCCGCCAGAGGATATCGATTCATGAAAAAATTCCACCTGTGCAGGTGTATTTTACGCAACCAGTTTAAACTCAAGGACATGATGCTTAAACCAGGTTGGATATTCCTGATTCTTTTTTAAGGCCGTCACCGAAGCCAAGGCCACACTCCCTGCCTTA
>JADFZZ010000031.1 GCA_015232315.1 SAR324 cluster bacterium
AGGGAGTGTGGCCTTGGCTTCGGTGACGGCCTTAAAAAAGAATCAGGAATATCCAACCTGGTTTAAGCATCATGTCCTTGAGTTTAAACTGGTTGCGTAAAATACACCTGCACAGGTGGAAATTTTTGCTTTGTTAAAGAATTGCTGGAGTTTTTTTTATGGAAGTTGGATTAAAGGGGCTGGCATTCATCGGGAATCGTTGATTCCTGTATCCGGGTATCTGTTTTCGAGGGGAAAATATGGAAATGCAGGGTTACGCTCATCCCAAATTCTGGCGGGTCGCCAAGGTTTTTGAACAACAATTACAGCATATTCGCGGAGGCGCCGCGGCCTGTGTGTATTATCAGGGTGAACCTGTTGTTGACGTATGGGGCGGGGTCATGGACGCGCAGGGGAATCCATGGAAAAAAGATACTCTGGCCCTTAGTTTTTCGACGACGAAAGGTGTGACTTCGACCTTGATCCATATTCTGGCAGACCGGGGCTTGATTGCGTATGATGAACCGATTGTTTCCTATTGGCCTGAGTTTGCGGCACATGGAAAAGAGACCATCACCATGCGGCATCTGCTGTGTCATGAATCAGGACTGTATGGCATCAAGAATATTGTAGAAGATTTTGAAGACACTCAAGACTGGCAGTTGATGGCCTCCCGACTGGCTGAAAGTGACCCGGCGCATGCTCCAGGCAGGGCCAGCGCATACCATGCGATCACCTATGGGTGGCTGTTGGGAGAAATTGCTGAAAGAGTGACTGGAAAAACGTTTGGGCAACTGATGGAAGAAATGTTGATTCAACCGCTCAAACTGGATGGGCTTTATATCGGTGTTCCTCAGGAACAGCTCAACCGTGTCGCTGAAATTATTGATCCCCCTGTCGCAAAAGCGATTCAATTTCTGGATAAAGCCTCAGATTATCATCCGGATGTGATTTTACCAAAAAATTTTCCTGTCAGTTTGAGACGCATCAAAAAAGCTCTGCTTCCCAAACATGTGGAACTCCTGTTTCACAGTGTGCCGGAATATCTCAAAGCAGCCATACCCTCAGCCAATGGGGTGTTTACAGCCCGTTCGCTGGCAAAAATGTATTCCATGCTGGCCGCAGGGGGTACGCTCGATGGGGTAAAACTCTTGTCTCAACGTACCATTTTTGAAGCAGGGCGAATCCAGAGCCGGAAATTTGACAGGGTTGTTCCGATTCCGTTTCACTGGCGGATGGGATACCACAGCATTCCGTCCATCTATGGCTTCATCCCCAAAGCCTTTGGTCATCTGGGACTTGGAGGTTCAGGCGGTTGGGCTGATCCGGCCCGTAACCTTTCCTTTGGCATGGTTATTTCTGATAGCTGGATTGGTATGCCCCGAACTGAAATGAAAGCAACAATCGTGGGCAGTGCCGCACACCGTTCGGTGTGATTCACAATGTTGCGCGGGGGCGACCCGGTCGCCCTCTTTCATCCACTTAAAGAATTATTCCCTCTTCTGTATTGATCATGAAAAATAAACTACTTCTATGCGTTCTGGTATTCAATGTGACCCTTCTGGAAATATTTGTGTTTGAATATGCACAGTTTCTTGCATCGTCCTTCCTGTCAGATTTGAATATTCGCGTCCTTCTGGGGTCACTCATCGGCATCCTGAACACAAGTCTGCTGTTTTATCTGTATCGACATTATGAACGCCTGCATGATGCGTTGCGCCAAAGTAACAATGACCTGAGGCAGGAACACCAGACCCGGCAACGCACTGAAAAAACCCTTAATCATATTTTATCCGTCACCACAGAAGGTTATATTCATCTGGATCTGTCCTCACACATCATTGAGGTCAATCCTTCTGTTTCTACAATTCTTGGTGTGCCCATGGACAGCCTTCTTCATCAGAGCTTGTTTAATTTTATTGAAGATGGTCCTGCGGAAGACGCAATGCTCCATCAGTTGGATCTGCTGAAGTTAGGACGCAAATGCAATTTTGAAATAGAACTGGTGCATGACCAGAAATTCAAGGTTTCCTGTCTGTTTCATGCCAATCCGCTGATTTCGGAAAAAGGTGATTTTATTGGTTTTTTCGCGATGATCACGGATATTTCAAAACAAAAACACATTGAGAAATCACTCCGATCAAACAAGGCCGATCTTGAACAGGAAGTGGGGAAAAAGCTTCAGGAACTGCAAACCATGAATCAGCAATTGCAGGAGGAAATCGCCGAGCGCAAAAAAACAGAAACAGCCCTGCGGGAAAGCGAGGAACATTACCGTTTGGTCACGGAAGCCGCCACTGACGCGTTTGTCACCTTTGATGAATCCGGAAAAATATTGTTCGTGAACCATGTGACTGAAAATTTGTTTGGTTATTCCACTGAAGAGTTGCTTGGCATGCCGGTGATGCGTCTGCTCATGGATCTGTCAGAGATTCATCATCTGCTGGAGGGTTTGTATGTGCGCAATGAGATTATTCCGTATAACTCCAAAGAAATCACCGGGGTTCATAAATCCCGGGTGGAGATTCCCCTCGAAGTGTCGCTTGGAGTGTCTTACAAAAGCAATCATCCCCTGTTTACAGGTATCTTCAGAAACATCAAAAACAGAAAAGAGGTAGAAAAAGAATTGATCGAACTGGCAACCGCGGTGGAACAAGCCGCGGAAACCATTGTGATCACAGATGTCGATGGAAACATTAAATACGCGAATCCGGCCTTTGAACAATCCAGCGGGTATTTTCGGCATGATGTGCTGGGGAAAAATCCCAGAATATTGAAAAGCGGTCGGCACGATCAGGCGTTTTATCAGAAAATGTGGAGCAAAATATTGACGGGAGATGTCTGGCGGGGGCGCATCACCAATCGCAAAAAATCAGGCATGCTGTATGAAGAGGAAATGACCATTTCGCCCATCAGAAATGACTTGGGCCTTATCACCAATTTTGTGGGTGTCAAACGAGACATCACCCATGAAATCGAACTGGAACAACAAGTGCGTCAATCACAGAAAATGCAGGCGATTGGAACACTGGCCGGTGGAATTGCCCATGATTTCAATAATATTCTGTATGCCATGATGGGTTATACAGAAATGACAAGGGATGATCTCCCCCCTGATTCTAAACTTGCCGGATATCTTGACCAGGTGATGCTGGCAGGAAAGAGAGCCAAAGATCTGGTTCAGCAAATCCTGACCTTCAGTCGGCAGAGTCAGGAGGAAATCCATGAAGTGATGGTGATGCCCATTTTGAAAGAAACCCTGAAGTTTTTACGGGCCACTTTGCCCACAACCATCCGTATTGATCAGCAACTGGATTTGCAAAATGGACAGGTCATGGCAGACCCGACCCATCTCCACCAGATCATCATGAATCTTTGTACAAATTCGGCCTATGCCATGCGTGAAAAAGATGGTGTGTTGAGCATTAAACTTGAGCAAACAGAGATTGATTCTACCAACAAGAATTTGATTCCGCTGTCCGTTGGAAAATACCTGAAATTAACAGTCCAGGACACTGGAACCGGTATGTCCCGGGAAGTTAAGGACAGAATATTCGAACCGTTTTTCACCACAAAACCTGTCGGCGAAGGTACCGGAATGGGGCTGTCGGTTGTGCATGGACTCGTTCAGAAATACAAGGGCTATATTTCTGTTGATAGCCAGGAAGGAAGAGGAACCTCTATCTCTGTTTTTCTGCCCCTGATTGAAAAAGGTTCAGAACAACCGGTTATCCCGACGGACCGCTTGAATCATAAAGGCCATGGACGCATCCTGCTGGTGGATGATGAATCGAGTTTGCTGGAATTGATTCTCAAAATTCTCAAACGAATGGGCTATGAAGTGACAGCCACAGCACAAAGTTTGAAAGCTCTGGAAATCTTCAGCGACAGCCCTGAAGCGTTCGACCTGATCGTGACAGACCACACCATGCCCCATCTTACCGGTGTGCAACTGGCACAAAAAATTCACCAGATCCGTGCGGATATTCCCGTTATTTTAACAACAGGTTATCACTCTTCCGAGCATCTTGTCATAGATCAACAGGACATCCATGCCATCTTGCAGAAACCGGTTGACAGAAATCTGCTGGGACAAACCATTCAACGGTGTCTCAATTCTCAGAATAAACAAACCCTGCAAAATAAGTAGAGACTTACAAATTGTGCGTCTCTACAGATGAAACGTTGCATTGCAGAGACGTAGAGACTTACAAATTGTGCGTCTCTACAGATGAAACATTGCATTGCAGAGACGTAGAGACGCACAAATTGTGCGTCTCGTGCAAAACCATGATCCCTATTGAAGCAGAGACGTAGAGACTTACAAATTGTGCGTCTCTACAGATGAAACATTGCATTGCAGAGACGTAGAGACTTACAATTTGTGCGTCTTGTGCAAAACCATGATCCCTATTGAAAAGGAAGATGTTTGTTGCGGGGGAGACTTTTCCAGGCATTTCCGGCATGTTTTGTGGAACTCCACAGCAATCCCGTAATCAGCAAGGACGAGGTCAGGCACCAGATACAGGTAGCCCCAATGATGAAAGGTTCTAAAAAGGTCAGGTAAATTGCAAACAGGGTTCCTGCAAGCGATATTCCCCAGAGAAGTAATGCCCAGAAGGGTTTCCAGGCGGGAATCCCGTAATATTGAAACAACCATATTGCCAGGATGAGTCCATAGCCTACAACCCCTGCAACCCCGACAGGAAGCCAGCCCCACAGATAGGCATAGGAACTCTGCTGAACAGTATTGCAGTCGCCGACAGGACCACAAATTGCGACAGAATGGGATATCTCAAGATAGGAGAGATAAGTTGCAACCATGATTCCCAAAACCGCAAGCACCGGGATTTTGCGGGGCAGTCTGGTTTCGGCAAGATTTTCAGGGGCGTTTCGAAACAAATAACCAACACCTCCCAAACTCAGGATCATCCCCACCAGCACAATCACAGCCAAGGTGTTTCCTGCGGGATCGGCAAGAAAATTCTGCAGAAAAGAACGTTCTTCAGCGGAAGCCTCAAAATCCGGTTGAGTCCATTTTTCGTCCAGACCGGGAACGGTCGGCCAAGTGAGGCCTCCCTGCTGGAGTCCTGCTTCAATCAAACCTGTCAAACTGGCAGGAATCTCCAGGGCACCCACCAGGATTGTATCTCCAAGAATCAAGGTTGGCACTCCCCAGCGTTCTTTGGGAATATTGAAATGAGCGATGGTATTCTGGTAGAGTTGCTTGCCTTCCGGAGTTGAAATATTGACGGTCGCAATTTGCAACTGTTTGCCATATTTCTGGAGGAGGGGCGGTAAATACTCTGTCATTATCTGATGACAATGTGGGCATGTGGGCGAAAAAAACAGAACAGCCTGAATGACAGGTTGCTTGCTCAACACCACAGGGCTGTTCATTCCCAGTAGAAGCACGATCAGTAGTCCTGTTCTTTGTATCCTTGCTCGCATTTGTACCTTTTATTTGACGGGATCTTCATTAGGCACAAATTCGCAGGAAGCGGCTTCTACCTTTGGTTGAGCACAGTCAGATTCTGCCGTTTTTTCTTCTATTTTCTGAGCTGTTTTTTCGGATGGAGCCATTGGAGTTTTTAATTCTTCATCTGAATTTTCCTGATTTATCCGGTCCACTGGAGTTGCTTGAGGAGCAATGGAATTATTTTCTTTTTTCTCACAAGATATGAGGATCATTGAGAAAAACACGATGATCGGGATTGAACAGTATTTAATTTTTTTTATTACGCTCATAGCCTTTGTCTCCTGTTTCCTGTGTCTTCGTAGAAAAGTTACCTATCAACTTATATTTGGAAGTGGTGTCCTCTTGACCAACTGGAGAGAACTTGAATACTGTAAAATCAGCAACTTAAAAAGTTCAAGATCCCTCTCATGCGTTCTGGATGACAAAAAAACACAATTGCGCGACTGTGACTGTGTTACTTCCCTGAGCAGGAGAAAATTCACAAGCCCTTAAATCCCAATAAGGCTGGTCTGAAAAGTTTATAAGCGCTCAGGACATGATGATCTTGAAGGCTCAGATTGACCATGATAAGGGTGTACCATCTTTCTGTAATTCATACAGGATCGGGCCTGCCGGGATAATAAAAGCGCAGACTCATGCATCACCAGACAACTGAACCTAAAGAGTCAACGCCTATGAACAGTTTAACAGGATTTGTCATTAAATTCATGTACCGCATTGTCAAACATGTGGATATCGGGGAACTCGCAAAAGCAATCAATCAGATCTATCTGGATCACCCTGATTTCACCACAGATCTGCTTGGAAAAATTGATCCCGTCAATATGGGAAAATCTTCTTCCAAATTTCTTGAGAGCTACCCTGATTACCTGTGCAAACTGATGAGTGCCATTGATCCGCGTCTTGTGGGGAATTTTGTCAACCAGATTTTCACCCAGGAACCAGACTATCTTCCAACGCTTGTTTCCCGGATTCAACCTGAATCACTGGGTGAGTTCATGAACAGACTGATGACGCTGAATCCTGAGTTTGTTTCCAAACTGGTTGGAAATATTGCCCCGGAAAAACTTGGACAAGCCTTGAAACATTTGCTTGAAACCAGACCTGAATTTTTTAGGGAAATTCTGGAAAAAGCAGACCCCGAATTATTACAAAAACTGGTTTCACCCCAATCCTGATCAACCCTGTTATCTGAAGGAATGCAATGTCCGGATTTTATGATAAACTGAATGAAGTGGTTCAACTTAAAAAAAGCTGGTTATGTGTCGGGTTGGATCCTGTTCTGGAAAAATTGCCTGAAGGCATCGAAAAATCCCCTCAGGGAGTATTGCGATTTCTCAGGGAAATCATCAATGCGACGGCCCGTTGGACGCCGGTGTATAAACCCAATTTTGCCTATTTTGAGGCCTTGGGCCCTGAAGGCATGTCGGTCCTGAAACAAATCATCGAGGAAATTCCAGCCGGGGCATTGGTGATTGGTGATGCCAAACGGGGAGATGTCGGGCATTCCTCAGCCATGTATGCCAAAACCCTGTTTGAAACTTTCGGTTGTGACGCGGCGACAGTTTCACCGTATCAGGGGTATGACTCGGTTGAACCTTTTCTCAGTTATCGGGATAAGGGAACCTTTGTTTTGTGCATCACATCCAATTCAGGTGCGGATGATTTTCAAAGGCCTGCGGATCTGTATCTGAAAGTTGCCCAAAAGGTGTGTGAGTGGAATCAGTTCGGAAATTGTGGTTTGGTCGTTGGTGCTACCCGGCCAGAGTTGGTAGAAAAAGTCAGAAGTGTTTCCGGACCCATGCCGTTTTTGATTCCGGGCGTGGGCACACAGGGGGGGAGTCTGGAAAACACGCTACAAAATGTTGCCGATGGGACCCCTATCCCGGCCCTGATCAATGCCTCACGGGCAATTTTGTACAGCTCCTCCGGCAGAGATTTTGCGGAACAGGCGGCCATTGCCGCTGAAGAATTATGGAACCAGATCAACCAGTGTCGCCTTTGACATCTGGTCATGACTCCGCAGAATTCTTTAGTCTTGCGATCAAACTGGAGGTATCCCAGCGTTTGCCTCCCATTTTCTCAATTTCCGCATAAAATTGATCGACCAGCGCTGTTAAGGGCAGAGATGTTCCGATATGACGGGCTTCTTCCAGCGCGATTCTTAAATCCTTGCGCATCCATTCCACCGCAAAACCAAAATCGAAACGGCCTTCCAGCATGTTCAAATATCGGTTTTCCATCTGCCACGACTGTGCGGCACCTTGTGAGATAACATCCACGACCGCATGCGGATCCAGACCTGCGGAAACCGCAAAATTCAACCCCTCTGCCAAGCCTTGAATAATCCCGCCGATACAGATCTGATTCACCATTTTTGTCAATTGGCCATAGCCTGAAGGTCCCATGAGGCGTACAATCCTGGAATAGACTCTTATTGCCGGTTCTGCTTTGGACAACGCATCCTGTTCGCCGCCCACCATCACACTCAATCTCCCTTTTTCAGCACCGGACTGTCCACCGGAAACCGGCGCGTCCAGAAAATCAAATCCCCGGCTTTGTGCCTGTTGAGCCAATTCTCGAGCAACCTGGGCGGAGGTGGTGGTATGATCCACAAACACGGATCCGGGTTTCATTCTGGAAAACGCTCCCTCGGGTCCCAAGGTGATTTCAAGAATATCTTCATCTCTGCCGACACAGGCAAACACCAGATCCGCATTTTCAGCGGCCTGTGCGGGCGTTTCGCGAACCTCGCCGCCAAACTCAGCCACCCACTTCACAGCTTTTTCCCGGGTGCGATTATAAACCGTAACCGAATACCCGGTATTTTGCAGACGTCCCGCCATGGGATAGCCCATGACACCCAGACCAATAAACGCAACGTGTTGACTCATGGTTTCTCCTCTACCAGAATTCCATTATGTTTCAAAAGGGGAAGGATGCTTGGACTCCGTCCGCGAAACTCTTCAAACAGTTCCATCGGATCATGACTTCCCCCGGGTTCAAGGATTGAATGTAAAAAATCGCCACCGGTTTCAGGATTAAAAATGCCTTCTTCTTCAAACCTTGAGAAGGCGTCACTCGAAAGCACTTCGGCCCATTTGTAACTGTAATATCCTGCGGCGTAGCCGCCTGCGAAAATATGCGTAAAGCCATGCTGGAACCGATTGTAGGGAACAACCGGAACCACGGATACGTTACTGCGGACCTCATCCAGAATTTGCTGGACCCGTCCACCATGTGCGGGCTGATATTCCTGATGAATCCTGAAATCGAACAGTGAAAATTCCAGTTGACGCATCATTTGCATGGCAGACTGGAAATTTCTGGCTTTCAACAGACGTTGCAGTTTTTCCGGAGGCAATGGCTCACCTGTTTCATAATGGGCTGAAACGAGTTTGAGCGCGTCTTCCTGCCACAACCAGTTTTCCATGAATTGACTGGGCAGTTCCACTGCATCCCAGGGAACACCATTGACCCCGGCCACATCAGGATAATCCACCAGTGTCAGCATGTGATGCAGGCCATGACCGAATTCATGAAACAGAGTTTGAACTTCATCATGGGTGAACAATGCGGGTTTGTTGCCAGAGGGTTTATTCAGATTGCACACCAGATACGCCACCGGGCTTTGCAATACCTGATCACTTTTCCTGAAACGGGACATGCACTGGTCCATCCATGCCCCGCCCCGCTTATGCTGGCGGGCATACAGATCCAGATAAAAACTGCCCCGATGATTTTCAAATTCATCAAATATCTGAAAAAAACGCACAGATTCATGCCAGACATGCTCCGTAGGTGCTTCCCTGATGTCAAGACCATACAGGCGTTTTACAATTTCAAACAAGCCTTCCAACACCCGGTTTTCAGGAAAATAAGGCCTGAATTCTTCACTGGATACCGCATAGCGTTCCTGTTTCAGTTTTTCCGAAAAATACGCCAGATCCCAGGAAGCCAGGTCGGATTGGCCAAATTTTGTTTCGGCAAATTCCTTGAGTTCTGCCATTTCTTTCATGGCGCTGGCTTTGGAACGATTCGCCAGATCTGTGAGAAAATTTAATACCTGTTCCGGATTGGACGCGGTTTTGGTGACCAGTGACAGTTCTGCGTAATTGGAAAATCCCAGCATTTGAGCCTTTTCATGTTTCAATGCCAGTAATTCTTCCATGATCCTGGTGTTGTCCCATTTTCCGGCAAACGGCCCCTGATCTGAAGCCCGTGTGACATACGCCGTATAGATTTCTTGCCGGAGTGCCCTGTTATCCGCATAGGTAATCACTGCCAGATAGCTGGGAATTTCCAACGTGATCAGATATCCCTCCATAGCCCGTGATTTCGCGGTTTCAGCCGCGTTTTCCAGTGCGGATTCCGGCAGTCCCTGCAACCCCTCCGTTGTGGGGAAATGCTTGGTCCAGGCCATGGTCGCATCCAGCACATGATTGCTGAACGTATTGGACAGTTCGGCCAGTCGTTGCTGAATTGCCCTGTAGCGGGTTTTTTCTTTTTCAGGCAAGCTGACTCCGGATAATTTGAAATCTCGCAGGGCATTCTGAATGATTTTCTTTTTCACATTATCCAGTTCCTGATATTCCGCACTTTCAGATACTTGCAAAATGGCCTGGTACAACCCGGAATGCTGTCCCAATTCTGAGGAATATTCAGACAGTCTCGCGATACAGTGATTGTACACTTCACGTAATTCGTCATTGTTGGCCACCGCGTTCAGATGACTGATGGGCGACCAGATGCGGCTCAGATGATTGTCATCTTCGGCCAGAGGATGCATCAGATTATCCCATGAATAGTGAACTGAAGCCGCAAGGAGTTCTTCCAGATGAGCCTTGTTCCGGTCAATGACAGCATCCAGCGCTTCCTTCATGTTTGCCGGTGTGATTTCCTTGAAGGGGGGCAATCCTTTCATACGCTGAAGTGGGTTGAACATAGATCTCCTGTTTTGAATGAAATATGAAAAATCAGTGAGGTTTGAATTTTACTCCGAACCCGGATTCAATTGTTGCTGAAGTTGTTCAGCGACACGGTTGGTTTGTTTGGTATAATATTGATGAAATTCCATCATCAGCGATTGGCCCTTTTTCAACAAGGCCTGGGCATTGGCGTCATTGGGTTTTTTCATAAGGCCCGCCAGTCCTTTTGCCATGTTTTCCGCTCCTGCCTGAAATTTATCCCGGAACATTTGCGCAAATTCAGAATCCACACTTTTCAGAAATTTTTCGGAAGTGAGTTTGGCATAATCCCGGATATAAATGAAATCCTGAACCAGTTTCAGCATTTCTTCAGGCGTTTTGGGGAAGTCCTGCTGTTGGACCTGCGCCCATTTCGCAAAACTTTTGGTCATGTTGTCAACAGCCTGAAAATCTTCCGGTGAAATTTGCGGAATAATCTGGGCCAAAACCGGAAAGCCTGAAAAGAGCATGAAAACCACGATAAACATCACTCGCATGACTGCCTCCTTTGTGCCTGGGCAAGACGTTCTTCAATTACGGGTTTGAGGATTTTATAAAGATCATCCAGATGGTTTCTTACCCGTGTGATGGATTCGACATCCAGATCCTGAACCAGAAATTCCACATAACTGCTGATCAACTCCGGAGAAACCCTGCTTTTAAGTTCTGTCAGCAACTGGTCCACGGTTCGGACGCCCGCATTGATCCAGTTTGGAATGGCCCCCACCACACCCAGCGAAATTTCAGGTTCGTTCCATACAATAGTTTTGATGGTTTCCGGCAACTTATCCAGCGGAATATTCCGGATCCAACGGGCCGCTGTGCGCCGCACCCGATTTTCTGTGAAGAATGTCTGGGTGGTATGACTGATCATTTCCATAATTCCATCATGACTGATTATGGAATGTATGAATTCATCCACATGTTTTTTAATATCTTTTTCATGAAGAAATGATTCAATGAAGCCTAATAACCCCAAGTCTTCAAGTGCCATAATGCGTCCTGTACAGAAGGCTTTTCAAATATATTTTTAGGGGATTCAGTTCAAAAAAACTGAGAACTGAAAGCTGAGAACTTACCACTGTCGAACAATTTAATAAAATTTCCACGGAAGAAATTCAAAATTATTTTTTATAAAAAATCGCACAGGAACCCATTATGATCAAACCTTATAAGTACCCGACTATAAATCTTTAAACATTTTTTCTGGTTCCCTACCTCTGGTGCAAGGCTGTTAAGTTAGAAATTACCTGCGAGAAAATCCCCCTTTTCAAAGTGGGCATGGGGGATTTAAAGCTCAGAATAACATCCCCCTAACCCCCTTAAACCAAGGGGGAATTGGTGCCAGTGACTTCACAGGGCTTAACTTAACAGACGTGTACCTCTTGGTGGGGAACCCTCTATCCTACCTCCGGTATTTTGCCAATGAGCCAAGGGTACCAGAGGTGCATTGTGGATGATTCGTTGAGGGCTTTTGCCGGCAAACTGGAGTTATACACTTTGTCTTGCGGCGAGGCCCTTGGCCTGAATACTCACGCCGGTATGGAAAATAGAGAGCTGAGAAGAATTCCTAAGTTGACGACATTGGGGGGCACGTAGGGGCAGACCTGTGTGTCTGCCAAAGATCAAGGCGACCACACAGGTTCGCCCCTACATATTGTGGCCGAAAACAGGATCACCCCTCAGAGCGGCAATCATATCCGGCAGAAGCGTCTCATCCATTAAACCTGGCGGCTCGCTGAATGAGTTTATCCAGCCCCGGTTCTTTCGGGTTGAGCGGGGTTCCGGGGTGAATACACTCTGCGGGACATTTTTCAGCCGCAGATACCAGATGTTTGAACGTTCCTGCGAGCGGATTTTTAATCATGGCAAGTTTGTCTTCATTGTACCCGAACATCGTCGAATTGACGGCAATACAATCCCCGCAGGAAGTGCATAACACGGATTCAATCCAGGGTGCTTCAGAAGCAGGTCCTGAGGTTGCAGGACCTGTTTTTGATTCAGGCTCCGCGTTCGTGGAAAATGTCGGCGATTTATCGTCACGCGGTGATACCGTTGCAGAGTGCATCGGTGCGGACGTTGCAGAAAAAACAGACTCGCCCGCATCGAGATTCAACAGAGTTCGAGCCAGATTTTCCATTGTCTGCCGTGCGGCATTCTGACTGACTTGCTGAATTTTTCGGGCATGTGCCTGTTCCAGTTCTTCAATTTTTTGTTCATATTCCTGCGACACCTCCCTGCGTGCTTTTTCGGCGGCAATCTCGGCGTGATAATTTCTGGTTCCGCCAAGATCCTGGAGCATGTGCCAGAAATCGAGCCGTTCCTTGCAGGTTCTTACAATGGCAAAAGAAACCAGCACCCGGTGGATCTTGCCCTCCGTATCAGCCATCCAGATAAACGGGCGTTGCCGATAATACTGCTCCTGTGGACCTTGAAGAAATTCCTGCAACGGCACCATTTCGGGTTTCACACAAGCATCTGGAACAAGCAGAAAGTTGGACCGAAATTCCGGAATCAGCGACGCATAGTCCGCAAACGTGAAGTCAAAGCCACGCGACTGGTTTTGCCCTGCATCAGTCTCGATCATGATTTCATACTCCGGCCAGTCCTCAAAGGCGGACGGATTGATGTCTGTTGAAAAACGACTTCCCCACAACAAACCTTTTTCTGGATCATAACTGAACAGGGGAAATTCCCGGCCTTCAATGGCCGCATGTGTCAATAACCATGGTTGCAGTTCGTCAGAAGACCATGAAGGACTGGATAAAACATACAACAACGCTGATTTGGCGATGTTCAGGCCTCTGGTGATGGAAGTGACACAATGCTGGATGAGTGCGGTTGACGCTTGAGCGACATAGGTTTGTCGATGAGAAACAGCCACTTCGCCCAGTTCCAGACGGAGGGTGTGAAGCATGTCTCCCTGTGCATCGGTGGCACTGGAACCAGACTCGGTTTTCAGGATCACGATTTTTACGGGTTTTTCACTCAAGAGCAGTCTGGAAAGATCGGAAAAGCCATTGTGCTGAATGGTGCGTTCCTCTTCAAACATCACCAGTGGCGGGCACATCTCCAGTTCTTCAACGGTCATGAATTTCCAGTCAAAATGCTCAAAATAATCATCATGGATGGATTCATCATACTGCTCCTTCAGTTCCAGTTTTCCAATTCTCAAGGCTTTGATCAGCTCAACCCATGGTTTGATATGCACCTCAAATCTTGTTTGAAGTGTCTGAAATCCCTGTTCTGAAGAATAAAATTGAGGTTTGCATTCCGGAAAAAACATCTGGAGGGCTTCGGAACAATGACGGAACGCGATTGATAGCGCCAGACTTGTTTCTGAAGCAAACAAGCGTGGAACATCATCAAAAGTTTTCAGAACATTGCGAATGCGCTCCAGACGTCTGTTGGATAACGGATTATTGGCGGATTCCGGTAGCACCCTGGACAGGGCCAGTGGATTGATAAACGCACTGCCCAAGCCCAGTGATGACTGGATTTTTTCGGGGGAATGACCTTCTTTCCCCTTGGACTGATTGATCCAGAGCATTGTTTCAAGGGGTTGCCGAAGTTTCTGGATTTGTTCCTGAATCCTGGTTTCTCTGGTTTTTGTGTCTCTTTTCAACAGTGCGGCCATGAGATAGATGGGGGTTTCCATACAGAACGGAACCCATATCCCTCCGGGAATATCCCGGAGCAACACATGGACGGAGCTGTCAAATTGTTCCTGATCGACTGGATTCCAACCATGTTTGATCTTGTCCAGAGCTTCTCCCAGAAGGGCTTTTCCTTCCAGGGGTTTGCTTTCGAGCATGACCTTGTCGCGGATCAAGGATTCCAGACGGTCCAGATTGTCTCTAAGCAACCGCCCTTCTGAAGGCGCCAGTGTTTTTTCAAGAGAACGTTCCAGCATGGTGCGCAAGGGTTGGATCACTTCATTTCCCGATGCGTTTCCATCGGTTGTCACCCACAGGGGATAATCATGGCGGATATGTACCGGCTTACGATAGAGCGACAGCAACGGCGGCAACAGGCTGGGGTCAAGAGCGCCTCCAGATCCTGTTCTCATGAAATCTCCTGCTTTTTTCCAGAATTCTTTGGACTCCGGAGTCAGCATGTCGGAAGCAGGAGGATCCTTTTGCATTTTCAGGGTTGGTTTTGCCTGAGACAAAAGGGGTTTGGAATCAATTTCAGATGGTGTCATATAGCCTCAGCAGACAAAACGTTAAACAGCGTAGCGGTCCAGTTGACGGTTCAGTGCTTCTTTTTTCTGTTCAATGGTAAAACCCATGTTATGCGCTCCATAGTCATTGTAACAGGCATTGCTGGTATTCTGATACAGCAGACCCAACGGAATCTTGTCTTCTCTTCCTGCGACTTCCCGGGCTTTGTTCAAATCAGAGGGATCATGTTCCAGAATATTCGGATACCGTTTTTCAAGAGCGGCATCCATTTGAATGCCCTTTTGATGCCTGAGCAGAAGCGAGGCGTCCGCGTCATGCGCCAAGGTTTCAAACGCATCAGCATTGAAATGCGGACAACGTTGCAGGATTCTGACAAAGGAAAATCCCTTGTGTTCATGAGCCGCCATCAGCGTGGCGTACATATGGGGCGGATTCCAGTCTGCGGTTTGGGCGACAAAGGAAACATTGCTGATTCCAAGGGTCGTGGTCAGTGGATTGATGGCGGGAAGAATGGAACCTTTGGGGTGCGTGTTGGATTTGGTTCCTATTCGTGAAGTCGGAGATGTCTGTTTTTTAGTCAGACCATAAATTTCATTGTCCAGCAACATCACGGTGAGGTCCATGTTGTAGCGGACCGCATGCACCCAGTGACCGGCGCCAATGGAGCAACAGTCGCCATCGCCGGTGGCCACAAACACATGCAGATCAGGTCTGCGGAACTTGATGCCTTCAGCCACTGGAAACGCACGGCCATGCAATCCATGGAATCCGTAAGTTTTCATGTAGTGTGGAAACCGGCTTGAACAGCCGATACCTGAGACAAAAACAGTTTTTTCAGGAGGGAGTTGACGGTCTCTGCACAACCGTTGAATTACAGTCAACACGGTGTTATCGCCACATCCCGGACACCAGCGGGGTACATTCCCTTCATAATCCTTCAAGGTGTAATATTCTTCAGGAACTTCCAGAATACAGTCTTCGGATAATCCAAACATAGAACCTCATTGTAAAAAGTGGATAATTTTTGAGAAACTTGCGCCTGAATCAGGAAATTCCCAATTCCTGTTTAATCAGATTCACAATGGATCCGGGACGGATGGGTTGTCCATGAACATTGGAGTAAAAATCCACATCCGTGAGGGTCTGTGCTCTCAGATACCACGCAAGTTGAGAATATCTGCGGTTCTCGCTGGTGATGATGGAACCATCCAGTTTATCTCCATAATTGTTTTCTACCGTCATGATTTTTTTGAACCGTTTGAACAATTCAGGCAGTCCAGGTTCAATCGGAGACAAGAATCGAAGATGGATTGACGACACACGTCCACCCATTTTCTGAACTTTCCCCACGGCTTCCTCAATAGCGCCCCGGGTAGAGCCCCAGCCAACTATCAACAAATCCCCTTCATCATTTCCCATCACTACAGGGGGTTTCAGGGAGCTTCTGAAGGTAGCGATTTTGCGACTTCGATTATCAGATGAAACCTGATTGATCGCGGCATCATAGGCCACTTTGCTGTTGGAATCATGTGCCAGACCAGTCAGTGTGTACATTCCGTTTTTTTGTCCGGGAATGGGGCGTGGAGACAAACCCGTTCCGGGATCCCATTGATAGGGTCTGACTTCAGGATTCCACGGGCTTTGATCCACTGGCGGCGCCACCCAGTCCGGGTTGAATTCAGGTCGGGGAAACGGTTGAACGCCTGTGGCAAGATTGGCATCTGTGAGCAGAATAACCGGCATGCGGAAGGCTTCTGCCAACTGTCTGGCCACAATGACAAAATGAAAACACTCTTCAATGGTTGATGCGGCCATCACTATTTTTGGCGCGTCACCGGGTTGTCCATAAAGAGCATAAAGCAGATCGCTCTGCTCGACTTTGGTGGGGAGTCCTGTCGAAGGTCCACCTCGTTGCACATCCACAATCACCAGCGGAACTTCCGCCATGACCGCCAGTCCAAGAAATTCGGTTTTCAACGCCATTCCAGGACCCGATGTGATGGTGATGGCGGTTTTTCCGGCATAGGAGGCCCCAATGGCAAATCCAATCGCGGCAATTTCATCTTCTGCCTGATGAACGAGTCCGCCCGCGGATTCAAAAAATTCTGCCAGATAATGGGATGCGGATGTCGCGGGGGTGATGGGATACATGGAACAGACTTCTATGCCGGCGGCAATCGTACCCATACCGATGGCTTCATTGCCGTTCATGACCACTTTGGGGCTGGTGTCCGATCCGGGCGGGATGTTGTATTGAAAATCAAGATGTGTCACGGCGTATTGGCGGCCGGCATTCAGCAGGTTGATATTTTTTTCGATCACATTTGCTGATTTTTTGGAAAACGTGTGTTTAATTTGTGCTTCAGCAATGGACATATCCCGATCATAAATGCCACAGAGCAGTCCCAGAACCCACATGTTTTTTCCCAGTGCGGGATTTTCCACAATTTTCTGACATTCTTCCTCCATCGGTATTTCATGGACGATCATGCCCATTGTCCGGAATTCTTCAACCGCTTGCGTGTATTGGGAAACAATTTCAGGATCAATGTGCGTGGCCCATTTATTTTCCAGTAGCAGAATTGTTCCTGCCTTGTAGGCTTTCTGGTCGATCCGCCCGTAGAGTACCTGTTCATTGAACGCAATGACAACATTCGCTTCATCCCCCATGTTGGTGACAGCCTTTGAGCCAATCCTGATGCGGATGCCGGAGGCCCCGGCTTTGGAACGAGCGGGAGGTTTTACTTCTGCGGGGATGATTTCCACAGTCCAGGTTCCATTGTTCATTTTGGCGCACAACGCACCGAAACTCTGCCCAGCTTTCTGGGCACCTTCTCCGGAATCACTCACAATTTCAATAATGTGTTCATCCAGCGTGACAGCTTTGCCTGAATCTGAAGAGGTGACTTTACTCAGAATATTCTTGATTGACATGACAACCTTCATGATAAAAGGTTAAGAATCCGAGGTGAGAATAAAACGCGTTTGCGGAAGGAAATCTTCCATATTACCTGGAATTGAAGTGGCTTATAACAGCCTTCCATGACAAGTGCAACCTATTGATTCCATGATGTATAAATCAATTGAATTCTGAACCATCGATTGAACTGATCTTGCGGATCAAGGGGAATGATTATCGACCTGACAGCAGTACAAACCATTGTCCCTGAACAACTCCCAACGTTGTGATCTGCATTTTCTGATTCCATTGATCCCGGACCCAGTCATGCGGAAACTCGCGGGAAATGCTCCACACCTGATGGTTCCAGCCGGTATTTCTGGTTGTTACGGTACACAATTCATTACTGGAACAACCAATTGCCGTAATGAAGTCATCCTGCCGCTGATATTCCTCAAAAAGTTGTTGTGAAAATTGTGGTTCCCTGAGCAGTCGTTGATCATGGAACCTGGCATTTCGAGACATTACGAAAGTCCATTGATTCCAATGCTGTCCTGCTACGGTGAGGGAATAGCCGTCATTCCATTTTTCCTGTATCCAGCCTGCTGGGAAGTCAATGCTGTGATACCATATCTGGTCCTGAGACAAGGCATCTCTGGACATCACAACCAGCATGGGGCGATCACCGATTACCTGGGTGATCTGATAGCCGTCATTCCATTTTTCCTGTATCCATTCTGCAGGCCATTCCTCAGTAAGTTTCCAGCATTGTTCACCCGGACTGTCTGTTTTTGACATGACAATGGCCCATAATCCATTGAGATAACTGCCACTGGTCAAAAAATAGCCTCCGTTCCAATGCTCACTAATCCAGTTATCAGGAAAGTCCTGTGTCACGTTATAGGCCTGTTCCCATAAAACAGGCTGTTGCACAAGGGGGACCTTCGTGAGCAAGTTGATGTCCTTTACGGATGTTGGCAGAACGTCTTGTTCAAGATCATTTGTTTCGGTTTCAGGGTGTAAGGTCGCTGTAAGAGGTGTTGCGGGTTCTGCCGGGTTGTCATTTGTATTGACCAATGTTTTCAGTGAAATGGATGGGACAAAGCGAACCTTGTTTTTATTTCTGGAGGATACAACCTTGAAAATTCCGAAACTGCTGAGAGAAATTCTATGGTGAGTGACTAAATTTTGCTGAATGGTAGTCAGCATGATTTCGAGCATTTTTGACACTTCAGCAGGGTCCATCGTGATTTTTTTTGAAACTGTAGCAATCAATTCTTTTTTATTCATGATCATTCTCCCTTCGTGGAATTTGCCAATTGTACTGCAAAAAAAAGCATCGTTTATCAGTCTACAGAACAATAAATGACTTTTTTTTAAGCAGTCTCACCCAGAAATATCCTCTGCTCTACCTTTCAGCAATGGTAATGCCACTTGATTGAGTCTCGACAGAAATGCTTCTTACAGGTCTGGTTTACCGGAGGCTGAAGGGCTAGAGACTATTTCTGAAAGGTGCCCAACGTTGATTTCCACAGATTAAATGGGGTGCCCATAGATATCTTGAAACTATCCTCAATTGAGATGATTTTAGCGATACCTTTTTATTTTTCAAAAATTTCTCATGAGAACGAACTATGTCAATTAGCGGATGGCGACCTGAATACAGTCTCAATATTGCTTTGTTGGATGAACACCATCAAAAACTTTTTGCGGGAATTCAGCAATTGAAAGACTCGTATGGAACCCACGAAGAGATTCCTGTTATTTATGAAACCCTGAAATTTTTTATGGATTACGCGATCTTTCATTTTTCTGAAGAAGAGCGCTTGATGCGGGAACATGATTATCCCCATTTTGAAGAACATCTGGTCGAGCATAAAGACTTCGTAAAAGCAGTCCGGAAGACGTTTGTGGAATTTCAACGGACAGAGGAATTTCCTGATGACTTTATGGAATATTTACAGCAATGGCTGGTCAGGCACATTTTGAATGAAGACCGGAAATACCAGTTCACGCTACATCAGAATGGAATTTATTGATCTTCTTTTCCTGATTTACCGGGAATTTTGAACTCCTGAAGTTGCTGGTTCAGTTCAGTCGGATCACGTCGGTCTTTGGGGATGCCATTCACTTCCTTGCCATCAGGCTTGTACATGATGAATAAATAGTTGAAGCCCCTCAAAAAAAAGTTTCCTTCCACTGCCGCAGTGTGCCAGTTGTTTCGTTGTAATTTCCGGTTATGTCTTAACACTGAAATGATATCGACGGGCACAAACGATTCACAAAGCAATTCAAACAAACGAAAACCAATCGGCATGAACGGTTTGCCTTTTTCATATGAATCACTCACGTACAAACCCATATATCTTCCGGGACGCATGACTCTGTGAATCTCATGAATCACAGCCCCCATCGCAAGGTAATATTCTTCTGAAGTGGCTTTCAGTTTGCCAATACACCCGGCCTGATTGGAATAGTTGACATGGTCTGAATAAGGCGGATCCACAAACACGAAATCCGCTTTTCCATCTTCCAGAGGCAATTTTCTGGCATCCGCCCTGAATATATCCTTGCGCGACGGTTCAATATCATACCCCAACGCCCGACGGTTCAAATCCCGGGAAACATCAATGGTCGTTCCCGAGCCACACATGGGGTCCACAATCAGATCTTTGGGGCGTGTATAGCGCTGAAGCAGATTCCATATCACATAGGCGGGGGTTGCGCCGATATAATGTTTTAAGGATTCCATGGAGGGATCATAATGCTGGGAGGGGTATTCCCATAAGGACAGCGTTTGTAGTTTTAAGGTCGGTTTTGCCATGGTCTTTCTCAGTTTAAAATTATCGTAAGCGTTCAGCTTTCAGTGTTTAACGGCTGAACGCTTACAAATTATCATTCAAAATAATTTGAATCCATACCCTGCCCTCTGAGCATTCTCAAGTGAGTTCCTTGAGGCTCTGTCAATCAATCCACAGAACCAGGGAATGGCCAATAACTCCTTGACATCCCTGATTTTCAAACATACGTTTCCTGTGCATCGCCATTTCTTCCAAATATGTTAACACTGTTGATCAAGAGGATTATGAGAAGAATCAAACTGATATGGCTGTTATATCCTGTATTTTTAGGCACCATGCTGATCACCTTGCTAGGCATGGCGTGGTATGCCTCGCGGACCTTCAATACTTTTTATTCAAACTCGGTTGAAAAACATCTGAAAGATCTGGCCTATACCACAGAACGACTCATGTCAGGACTTGTAAACAACAGTCAGAAAAACGTAATTTCCCAGTTGTGTGAAGAACTGGGACAGAAAACCAGCACACGGATCACTGTCCTGGACATTACCGGCAAAGTCCTTGGTGATTCCAGAAGTGATCCCGGGAAAATGGAAAATCATGCCAACCGTCCTGAAATCATGGCGGCCATGAACGGTGCCACCCAATCCTCGATACGGTTCAGCAAAACACTTTCACAGCAAATGATGTATGTCGCGGTTCCCATTCTGGCAGAACAAAAAGTGGTTGGCATTGTGCGCACCTCGGTTGCCCTGAAAAATGTGGGTCAAACGCTGAGAGAAATCTACGTCAACAATCTGGATGGGGTATTGATCCTGGCATTGTTGTCCATGCTCATCAGTTTTCTGATTTCCAGAGGCATCAGTCGTCCACTGGAACGCATCAGGGAAGGCGCAAAACAGTTTGCTTCAGGCAATTTCATGGAAAAACTGCCGTCACATCATTCTGAAGAAATTGATGACCTGGTTCACACCTTGAATCAGATGGTGGATAAACTCAATGACCAAATTCAGCAGATCACCCATCAGCGGAATGAAAAGGAACTGATTCTGAACAACATGAAAGAAGGTGTACTGGCAGTCGATCATGACGAAAATATCATGGACATCAATCCTGCCGCCGCCAAAATCATGGGCGTTCAGGATTTTCATGTCAAGGGCCGTCATTTGTTGGAACTGACCCGGAACCGTGATCTGAAACGATTCATCAACCGAACCCTTGAAAGCGACCACCCCATTCAGGATGAAATTGCCTTCTGGAATGAAAATGAACTAACGCTCCAGATCAGCGGCATGGCCTTGCGAGATATCCACGGTCAACGAATCGGCTCGCTGATTGTCTTCAGTGATGTGTCCCGAATCCGGAAACTGGAACATATCCGCAGTGAATTTGTGGCCAATGTCTCTCATGAACTCAAAACGCCCATCACCTCCATTCAGGGGGCCGTGGAAACCTTGCTGGACGGTGCGTCCCAAACGCCGGCGGATCTGGAACGATTTCTTAAAATGATTGAGCGGCAATCACACCGTTTACTGGCCTTGATTGAAGATCTGCTTGATTTGTCCAGAATTGAACAGGATGCTGAACAGGGCTTGGTTGAACTAACTCACTTTGCCTTGGGAGATGTTGTAACGACAGCATTGCAAAATTGTCATGGTATCATTGAAGACAAGCAAATGATTGTGGATAACAGGACCAGTGATTCGATCAAAATCCATGCGAATCCGTTGCTGATGGAACAGGCTCTCACCAATCTCCTGACCAATGCGTTCAAATATAGCGACCCTGGCAAAACCGTCACTATTGATGCCTCAGAACAGAATCAGCGCATTATGATCCATGTGCAGGACCAGGGATGGGGAATTCCAGACGCCCATCTGCCTCGTCTGTTTGAACGGTTTTATCGGGTTGATAAGTCCCGAAGCCGCGAGATGGGCGGCACCGGACTGGGGTTGGCAATCGTCAAACACATTGTGCATGCTCATAAAGGTCAGTTGTCGGTTAAAAGTGAACTGAGGAAGGGGAGTGTTTTTACCATTGAAATCCCAATAACTCCACCAATGAATCAAGATTAGGGATGCGAGAAGTGGGAACAGGCATTTTTTACGTATTTCTGCTCCCCCCCTTTTCCCTTTAACCTTTAACCTTTAACCTTTAACCTTATTTAATAGGAGTCCTATGAAAACATCGGTCAGACACCCGGCAGTAGCTTCGATGTTTTACCCGGGTAATCCCTTAGAATTAAAACACCAGATTCAGGACTTTCTGGGGCAGGTATCAATGACGGTGGCACAACGCCCCAAGGTTCTGATCGCACCACATGCAGGATACATTTACTCTGGTCCCATTGCCGCTTCCGGCTATAAAATGCTGGAACCCCAGCGTCAATCCATCAAAAAAGTGATCCTGCTTGGACCAGCGCATCGTGTTTATCTTCAGGGACTCGCCGCGCCTTCTGTTCACTATTTTGAAACACCTCTGGGCAAGATTCTGCTGGATCGTGAGATGCTGGATCATCTGCTCATTGAATTCCCTTACGTGGTCACAATGGATCAGGCTCATACCCAGGAACACAGTCTGGAAGTCCACCTCCCCTTTTTGCAAATGTTGCTGGCTGATTTCACGCTGGTTCCACTGGTCGTTGGCGACTGCTCCCCGGAAAAAGTAGCTATGGTTCTGAACAGATTGTGGGGAGATTCAGAGACACTGATTGTTATCAGCACCGATCTGAGTCATTTTGAATCCTATACCAAAGCTCAAAATCTGGATCTGCAAACGGCAGAAACCATTGAGGCCTTTGACTATGAAAAACTGTCACATCATGGGGCCTGTGGTTATTTTCTGGTACGAGGAGTGCTGGCTTGCGCAAGGGAACGACATATGCAGATCAAACGGATGGACTTGCGCAATTCCGGAGATACCGCGGGTGACAAATCAAGGGTTGTCGGCTATGGTTCATGGATTCTCTCAGAATTTGATCAGAAAGGGAATTAGTGGCATTTCATGGGGGTAAAACAGGAGAAGGGAGACCGAATGGACCTTGAAAATGAGAAAAAACAGCTTGCGAATGAACTTGCCCGAGACATGCAACAGTCGCTGGATGCGCTGTTTGCGGAAAGCATTGAGCTTGAAAAAAACGAACGGGAACGTGATGACCCTTACGGTGGCAGTGAGCTTGATAAAATGAAGGCTGAGTACCGCAGGGGAATGGTTTACGCACTGCAAAAAATGAAACGGGTTCTCCTGGTCTATAAACAAAAATATGGAAAATTTGACTGAACGGAGTCCTTATGTGTCCATCAAATTTAACATTGTTTTTGTGTCTCATCAAATTTGAAAACGCTATAGGAATGTTTTAAAGCTGTGCCACCCTGTGTTCTATGGCTTCCACAGACGCTAAAATCATGGATATTTCCCGTTCCTGTTTTCGCCATTTCTCCGGAGACGGGGTTGACAGCGTCATTTGGGAAACAGGCAATGATTGGGAGACCACCTGTTCAATCCGTTGATCCCAATGAAACTGGGCAAACCGGCTGATTTCACGAATGGTTTCCCCAGGGTTCTGAATTAAATCCGCATATCGAATCAGGCGCCAAGAGTCCTGAGGCAGAGCCTGGAGATCATCCAAAATGCAGGAATTAGCGGCGTTCCATTGATACGCCGCGATTTCCACGAGTGAACTGTTTTGCAAGGCGGACCATCCAGGTGGTAACAGAAAACTCCATTCCTTATACGGCCATCCCGGTAAATCCCGATAAGCGACAAAGCGTCTTGACCTCCAGCATTCCACCATACTGCTGATATTTTCTCGTGGATCCCGATACAGATAAATAAAAAGAGCCTCTGGAAATACTGTTTTCAGAAAAGGAATGCGCAATGCGTTTTTAGGGGTTTTTTCCAGAAACCGGATCTGGAGAGGTCGTTGACTGACTGGAAGGTCAAGATACGCGCAGCCATCTCGATCCTGCAATTCCCGGACGAACCGCTTTTTAAGAGTCTGGGCAACAGGATGAGGCGCATCCTTTTCACTCAAACGATTTGAACTGAACTCGTGAGATGACGGATGAAGGGCTTCAATACCTTCTATCAGTTCGTGACTTTCTTCGCCTATTGTCCATAAATTTGGAAAATGCGCTAAGGTATTAAATAAAAGAGTACTCCCGGCTCTAGGTGGAGATACAATAAAGAGCGGGCGATCAAATTGAGGCTCAGGAAAAATCTCGGTTAGACGTTCCTGTGACATATGAATTTTTTGTTTGCTTTTTAACCTGTTTTTGGTGAGTAGCAGCCTGCTAAGACGTTTGGGTTCCGGTGGAGACATTGTTAACATGGAACGGATCACCTCCATGGCATATCGACCCTTGCTGTCGGGAGAAAGTATTTTGTTGACGTTGGGGACAATTTGCTCATTGAAGTCCAGAATGAGATCCTGATAGGCTAATTCTCCCGTAGGATGATGTCCAAATCGGGAAAACGCCTTCTTCCATTGACTTCTAAAGTCCTCCATCGACTGAACCAGATTTAAAAACTCCGCTTGAAGCATTTTTGATTGTTCTGCCCCGGAAAGAATATCATCGGTCAATTCACTGATTTCCTGCGGTGTCAGTACTTCAAAGCAATAAGGCTCTAAAACAATTGAATTCTGATCCTTGGGGGAAGATGGCATTTCTTGAGCATAGAAATCATTCGGGCTGTAACCCGGCGCACAGATTTGTTCGGGTTGAAGCAATTTTTTTTCAATCGCCGATGATCCTTTTGTTTCTATAATCAGATGAAAACAGTCTTCTGCGGACCCGTTAATCATCCAGTGCTTCATGGTCTGGTCAAAAATCCAGGTATCCCCGGATGCCATGTGGATACTTTTATCATTACAAAATAATTTGACCGTGGGATTCGTCACAAGCGGAATATAGAGCGACACCCTTCGAAACCAATGGTAATTGTCAGCTCTCTGGACCGGGGTCTCCGCCCCTGCTTTGAGTCTGGTTACACGACAACGGGAAATGGGAATATTGAAGGTGCTTAATATTTGACCAAAGTAAGGACAATGCGCCATGAGGTGCGTCGGTTTGGTTTGACCAGCCAAAGCAAAATCATGATTGGGGAGCCCCCCGGCTGAGATCAATATGATGGAAGAATCACCAGCGTCTGTGGGAACATGAAAAAACCAATCCGACTCGCTGATTTGAGATAATTCTTGTTCCAGTTGTGCGGAATCAAAGCGAAATGGAAGATGATAAAATTCAGTATTCAATTTCATATATTGAATAACTCAGCCGTTGCATCGTTAATAATTGGTAGTGACTGGTCAATTTTCAAAAAATAAGTATTGTACATGCGGTTTAACTTGGTTAAGAATCAAGCTGATTTCTTAAATCAAAAATACGCTGAAAATACAATGTCTCATTTCTCCGGTTGAAGGTTGAAAAATGAAACAAGATCAAGAATCAGCTTATAAATTTTCATCTCTTCCGTAAGCATTCAAAATACGTTAAGTATTAGATTGTAAACGCATGACAGGTAAAACATATCTGGACCATTGATTAACCCGAATCTAGAGAGTGCTATGAAAACAAAAAAAATCAGTAAATTGCTAATGTCCACTTTGAGTATAGCAGCAGGACTCACTTTGATGAGTACGGATGTCGTTCAGGCTGCTGAAAAAAATCTGAATGTTCAAGGACGGTTAAGAGCCTGGATGTCCGCTGAATCTAAAACACCAGACAAGGACTCGGATACCGGATCAACTCTTCAAGTGGATGCGGATGCCAGATTTGGCGCAAACGGACAAAGTGTGGGGAATGATGGCTGGACTGTGGGATTTAAATTGGAAAGTGAAGGTTTGGCAGGGAAACCCATTACCGTAAATCGTGATCGGTGGGTGAGCCTGGAAAATGATTCATTCAAAATCGTTTTGGGAAATCAATATCTTGTTGGAACATATGGTGGGGTGAAACTTAAATATGCTGGAATCAAGTCCAGTATCCGTTACATCCTGGATTATTACCTGTTCCGAAATGGTGTGACCTACTACATGAAAGGTCTGGATGGAATGGAATTTAAAACAATGTTGCTTGTCAACGATGATGATGGCGCAGGCAGAGGTGAAATTGGATTAGCGCCTTCGTTTAGAATGAATATTACCGATTCCATGACGATCTCAACTGAGGCAATTGCCACCACCATTACTGGTGATGAAAAGGTCAATCCTCAAGTTGAGGGTTATGAAAAAGCCGAAAACGGTTTCGGTTTATTGTTTGAAGGAAATTTCGGGATCGGTGTTTATCTGGGAATGGATTCACTCACTTCCAAATTGACCAGTGCTACAGCGGAAGCCGAAGAAGAAACCCAGGTAATGAGCGTTATGGGTGGACTGAACTTTGCTATGAGTGACATCAGTGGTGTAAATCTTGAACTCGTGAGTGCTTCTGAAAAATTAGATGAAGCCGCGGCCGTAGTTGAAAACTCGCTTTCGTTGTCTTATGGAACCCAATTTGCAGACATCAGATGGGTTGTGGGAATTTATTCCATCACGATCTCTAATCCTGATCAGACAAAAATTAAAAATAGAGGCGTTTGGCGTGGGGGCGGTATTGATGGTTATTCGTCCACTTCACTCGACATTGGTACCGTTTATAAATTCTAACAACCGGGTCGCTATGAAAGACTGATAGACCTACCACTCAGGTATGCTTGATGATGCAATTATAGCCATTGCTTCATCAGCAACCTGTGTGATTTGCCCTTGACGTGAGCCTTTGAATCCAGTCATTGATGTTTTCCCTGTTCTGCCTCATGCAGAAAAAGGCTGTAAGATTTGAGGTGTTTTTCAAAAGAACTTTACAGTTTGTCTTCTCAACAACGGAAGATATCTTTCGTCACTCCTTAAAATCCCTCGTCACTCCTCGTTAGAGTTTGTCTTCTCAACATTTCAGCATTTTTGTATCCCACACCAATGAATACCGCTATCCGCACAAAACTGATTACTATTGTGATCATATCTGTTTCCCTGGGAGCACTGTTCAACATTGGTTACATGAATTGGCGGGCTACCACACTGGCTTACCAGGCCATCGAAAGAAAAGCGTTGTCCATGTCGGAATATGCGGCCTTCAACAGTGCGCCCAGTGTGTTGTTCGCCAATGAGGAAGTGCTTCATGAAATGCTGACCGGACTCGAAAGCACCGCGAATCTGATCTATGGGGTATTTGTCAATAATATGGGAGAGGTTTTATCAGAATTGCATCAGGACAGGATGAAACTGCCTGAACCTTTGCCCACACCAGATCACACCACCAGTATTCTGGATGATGATCAGATTCATGTCATTTCGCCTATCAGGGACAGTGATGAAGTTGCCGGATTTTTATACCTGAGCCTGTCCTTGGCTGAAACTCAGGAACAATTGAGAAAGAATCTGGTTGAATCCATTCTGCTGGATGGTGCTCTGGCTGTTCTAATCACGCTGTTGCTGATCTGGAATCTGAACCGAATGATTCTGAAACCCACGATGCTTCTCTCGTCAAGCGCAAAACTGATCAGCATGGGGAACTACAAAATTGATGAATTGATCACACAAATTCATGGACGGGATGAAATAGCACAACTGGCCCAGGCCTTTCTGGACATGGATCATTCCATTCTGGAAAGCCAGAACGCCCTGAAAGAACAGAACCGGGAATTGAAAGAACGGGATGAACGACTTGAAACAGGGGTTCAATTTCTGTCCAATTATTTGCCCAAACAATTTGTACAGGATCTGCTGAATGAGGATCATACCGACATCCGAAATATCCCTGAACGCAAAATGCTCACGGTCTTTTTTTCTGATCTGAAAGGATTTACCAATTTGACCGATCAACTGGAAGCGGAAGATCTGTTCCAACTGCTGAACAAATATCAAAATTTGATGACCGGCATTATCCATAAATATGATGGAACCCTGGACAAATATCTGGGTGATGGATTGAAAATATTTTTTGGCGCACCGCATGGCTACGGCACTCAGGAAGACGCCCTGCGAAGCTGTCTGATGGCGCTGGAGATGCAGTCTGAAATGAAAAATCTGCGAAAAACATGGTTTCGCCAGGGCATTGAAACCCCGATTGATCTGAGAATCGGCATCCATACCGGCTTCTGCACCGTCGGAAGTTTCGGCTCAGAAGCTCGCATGGATTATACAGCGATTGGTCCCGCGGTAAATTTCGCGTCACAACTCGAAAGCGAATGTGTGCCCTCCAAAGTTCTGGTGAGTCAGTCTACCTGGAATCATATTCATCCCTTCCTTCAGACAGAGCCTCATGAAACCCTTGAAGTGAAAGGCTCAGATGGTGAAAAATCGCCCACCTATCTTTTAGCTGGCATAAAACACGATATTGTGGAACAGACCACACATCATGCCCTGTCAAACAGTCTTTTAACTATCATCAGAACCATGCCGACAACTCTCACTCAGGATTGAAAACATGTTGACCGGAAAAAGCCACAAAGCACCAACCCTTCTTCGACGAAAACGACTGCTCCTGTCCCTGTTGCTGGCAGAGTTTCTGCTGGTTCCGGGATGGAGCTGGGCGCTTGAAACCATGGACATTCCTGTCGAATTGCAGATCAAACTTCTGGTTCAGGCTTCAACCTATGACCGTAATCAAAAAAATAAACCACCACCGGGGGTACTGCGTATCGGCGTCATTCATACAGAGTCCACTGATTCTCAAAAAGTGGCCGATGAAATAATGGGGCAGTTTGCTGAGAAACACATGACAGTCCGGAAATATGAACTTCAACTCGAATCAATTACCTTCAAGGACGCGTCCAATCTCAAGGAAGCCACACGTTCCAGAAACATTCACATGTATTACATCGCGCCGGGTAACAGAAATAACCTTTCCACCATTATTGATCTGGGCAAAGAGATGAAAATTATGACCATGACCGGAGTGGCGGATTATGTTTATGCCGGAACAACCATAGGGGTTCAGAACAACGGTTCCAGACCTCAATTTCTGTATAACCAGCAAAGCGCGGAAGAAAACGCTGCTGATTTTGACGCCAATTTTTTAAGAATGGTTAAATTTGTTAAATAATCGCCCACAGGAAACATTATGAAAACATGGTTTGTTTTGCTACTGTTCCTTGTGATGGTAGCGCCCTTATTGGCCCAACAAGCCGATGAATCCTCTCTGGAGGATTCTATCGGATCAGAAGAATTTATCATGGATGAATCTGTCGAAGATCTCCTCAGCACAGAACTGGTCACCATCACTTCCCGTCAGGCACAATCAACCGCGGAAGTTCCCAATATTGTCACCGTGATTACGGAAGAAGAAATAGCGCAATCAGGCGCCAGAACACTGGGTGACGCCCTGTCGCTGGTGCCCGGAATTCATGTCAGGCATACCAGTCCCATGGGAATCGTGGATAATACGGTACGATCTGAAGTATTGCTGATGCGGGGGGTGGTGTTCGGTTCAAACCGTCAAATCCTGATCATGATTGACGGACAACGGATCAATAACAGCCAATCAGGCGGAACCGATGGCACACTGCCGGCTGTTCCGCTTTACAACGTCAAACGGATTGAGATCATCCGGGGTCCGGGTTCATCAGGTTACGGCACGGGCGCGTTTGTGGGAGTGGTGAATGTCATCACCAAAACAGGCCGTGATATCCGTGGCGGTTCGATGGTGATCAGTGCCCACAATCACGGTGGAAAACAGATTGGCCTCTCGGCCGGAAACGCGTATGGCGACTGGAGTTATTCCTTTCATGGCCTTTATTCCCAGGAAGACGGTCAGGAGCATGAAGCCAAAAAATCCCTGGCAGGAACCCAAACCGTCACAGATGGCGGCATGACTCAGAACGCTGACTTGCGTCTGAATTACCAAAACCTGGAATTTCACTATCAACAGTATCAGCACGACAATGACCCTTATTTGATGTGGGGAAATCCTAATCCCGCGGATGATTCGAGTTTGTTTGACAGAGGATATACCAGGCTTTCGTCCATCAGCTATGAAATTCCTCTGTCTCATGGAACCATTTACGCCTCCATCGGGTACTCGGATTTCAATGCTGAAAACGTGGGTGTGGAAATTGAAGCGGAAACTCTGGATTATTTGAGTGCTCAGGGTTCCTTGAGTGGCAATCCCTCATCCTCAGGCGGCCCACCGCCTTCCAGACAGAACCCACCACCACAAAACAGCGGTGGAACGGCGCAACCGTCTTCCACACAAGGGGGAACCAGTTCGGGAACACAACCGTCTTCCACACAGGGTAGCACCAATGCGGGATCCCAACCCGCGGCCGGTACAACCAGCAGTGAAAATTTCCGGAATCCCAGCCGCAAGGGCCGTTTCGTAAACGAAAACCGTCTTGAAAGTAAAATCGACTGGCTCTACACCGGATTTGAAAACCATGTCTGGGAAATAGGGTTCAGCCAGTCCCGTGAAACTCTGGTGAATTACGGAGTTTTCTACAACGCGCAGTCCGCGGATAAAAGCTCGACAGGTTCGTTTGCCGCCAATGACTCGGACACGACCCTGACTCTGCTACAAAACAGAACCAGAGAAATTTCCGGGGTATATGCCCAGGACAACTACCGGATGACCACCGACCTTTCTGTATACATCGGTGCCCGCTATGACAGTTACAGTGATTTCGGTAGCACTCTCAACCCCAGATTAGGTATGGTTTATCGACTCACAGACCAGCAGGTGATCAAACTGCTTTATGGTCAGGCCTTTCGTGCGCCATCGCTGTTGGAGCAGGCTTCCTATGAACCCATGACAGGTTCCCTGGCTGAATATGATCTGGATCCTGAAATCATCAATGCGACCGAAATCGCCTATCAATATGGAATCTCCAGGCGGATGAAATTCAAAATAAATCTGTTTAACAATGAAATTCACAACATTATTTTTGCCAATCCCGGGAGTGTCTACAACATGAGTTATATGACCTCTCAGGGTAGCGAAGCCGAACTGCGGATTGAATTTCTGCCAGATCATTATTTTATTTTCAACGCGTCCTATGCCACAATCGCCTTTCCTGACCGGGATTCGACCGTCACAAATCAGTTGTTGCCCCAGACAACAGCAAATGTGATTTACAATGTACCCCTTTTCCGGGTCATGAACCTGAACACCTCGGTGTCTTATCGAAGCGAACAAAAAGTGGAGGAGTTGGCTCAGGAAACAATGCTTCCAGCCTATGTCATTGCCAATACGCATCTGACCATCCACCCTTCCGGATTTCGTTCCTGGGAAGCCTTTGTCGGTGTGACCAATCTGACCAATGAGGAATACTATTCGCCCATCATCAAATTGAGTGAGGAATCTCAACTGAGAAATTTACCTGTGTATACAGCCTATCGGGAAAATCATCTTCAGGAACGGGAACGTGAGTTGCAGGTGGGAATGACTCTTAAATTTTGAGAGCGAAATGCGCGTATCTTCCATTCGTGTCAAACTGGCCGGTATTGTCATCCTGTTCATTCTGGCGGGTTCCCTGTTGAACATCCTGTATAATGCCTGGAGCGCATGGTCCCTTGCCCGGAATGCCATCCGGCAAAAAGCCGTTTCCGTAGCGGAATTTGCCGCGTTGAACAGTTCTCAACCGGTCTGGCTGAAAGATGGCCTCGTTCTGGAAACATCCCTCCAGGGTTTGGAAAAAAATCCTGATCTGGTCTATGCGTTATTCACGGACGATGCCGGCGAAGTTTTATCCTCGTTGCCTGAAACACAACCCCCTCCATTTCAGGCAGTGGAACAGACAACCGTTCTGTTCCAGAATGATCAGATTCAGGTCAGTGTGCCGATTGACCATGAAGCCAACAGGGTCGGCTATTTATTTCTGGGACTCAGCCTGGCAGAAACCAATCAACAATTGATCCAGGATGTGAAACTGGCGTTGGGCTTCAACCTCAGCATGGGAGTCATCATCATTCTGCTACTGCTGGGAATGTTGCGTAAAATACTGCTACACCCGCTCAGTTTGCTGTTTTCAAGTGCCAGAAATATTCAGAAAGAACAATTATCCATTCAAGCCCTGACCTCTCAAATCCAGTCAAAAGATGAAATGGGGCAACTGGCACGTTCTTTTGAAGAAATGACCGGGGCTCTTGCACAAAGTCGAGCCACAATCCTCCGTCAAAATGAAATGCTGATTGAAAAGAAAAATAGACTGGAATCCATGATCCGCTATCTTTCTTCCTACTTGCCCGGTCCTGTCGTGAAACATATCCTGGCTCAAGGGGAACAATCTGGCGGGATTTTATCCAAACGGGCAAAAATATCGTTTTTATTTTCGGATTTAAGCGGTTTTGCCCAACTGACCACAGCCCTGGAAGCTTCAGAATTATCCAAACTACTGGAGATATATCAGGATGAAATGACCCGGATTGTGAATCGATATGAAGGCACCCTGGTGCAGGTGCTGGGAGATGGCATGATGATCTTTTTTGGCGCACCCCAAACGCATGGTACTCAGGAAGATTCATTGCGAACCTGTCTGATGGCGATGGAAATGCAAAATGCCATCAAACCCCTGGAACATCAATTGAGCGCACAGGGCTTGCATATCCCGCTCAACATGCGCATCGGTATTCATAGCGGATTCAGCACTGTCGGCAGTTTCGGCACAGAATCCCGGCTGAATTACACCGCGCTGGGACTGTCGATCAATCTGGCGTCCCGCCTGAAAGATGCCTGCCCTCCTGGGGGAGTGCTGGTCAGCCATCCGGTGTGGGCAAATATTACTGATTACATTCAGGTCGCTGAATATAAAACGTTCACACCCAAAGGACTCAAACGACCCATGTTGACTTATCTACTGGAACAACCGCAGAAACACATTGTGGAGCAAGCCATGCGGGATCGTCTCTCCACCACGTTTCAGGAAATTTGTGAAACATGGGCACAGCATCCTGTCATCCTGGATGTTCAGGCCCAAATTGCCATGAATGTCTCCATTGGAAAACAATGACCGTTTAATCAATTTGTGGGAGGATTATGATCGTGAATGCCAACTATCCTATTGTTGAATATAAACAAGGGGACATCGTGTTTGAGGAAGGCGATACAGAAGGACATTTTGCCTACCTGATCCTTGAAGGTTCCATGGATGTTTATCGAATAATTGACGGCAAAAAAATCATTCTCAACACCTTGCCTCCACGAGAGATCTTCGGGGAGATGGCGGTGATTACGGCAGAACCGAGATCCGCGTCCGTTGTAGCGGCAGAAGACTCAAAACTGGTGCGTATTGATGAACGGTTGCTGATGAAAATGCTGGGGGACAGCGACATGATCGTCAAAGCCATCACCCAGCAATTGATCCAGCGCTTCAAAATGAAAGACAAACAGGTCACCGCCCAACTTTCCGGAAATCCGTTTATGAGCTTTTCTCATCTGACACATCTGCTGTATTACAAACATCGTGGTGTTCTGGGTTATGGCGATTTATGTGTCACAGTGAAGGATATCCTTGCGGTGTCACATCTGGAATTGAACAACATGCTCAAATGGATTCAACAGGCATCGCTCCTTCAGATTGAGACGGTGGACGGGAAAAAAATGATCAAGATCCCGAATCACAAGGAATTCATGGCAAATATCCAGCTACTGGAGCAGGAAAAACCCTATAAAACCATGAAACAGGAAGAGCAGTATCTTGATATTTTCACGCTGGCCAAAGAACTCAAATGCAAACCTCAACAGATTGTCACCCAGATTCAGGCAGGCCGCTTTCCAGTGGATACCCTGTTTTTTCCCAAAGCAAAAACCCTGGAATGGTATGTGAGGCACCAAAGTCAGAATGAAGTACAAAGTAACCAGGCTGAATCAGCTTCAACGGTGAAAAAATAAGGAATGGCAAAAGAATAAGTTGTCAAAGTTTGCTCGTGCCCTACGTCCCGTGGGGCACGTTATCCACCTGGCGAAGCTCTGCTTCGCACCCACCTCCGGTGGGTCATGGAACGGTTACGAACGTCCCGTTCGTAAGCAGAAAGTTTTCCATGTTATTTTTTGAACGTTCACCTAAGGGAGAATCATGAGAATATTCGTGTGTATTGTATTTTTGATGATTTCAGGTAAGGCCTTTGCGTTATCACCCGGAGTCAAGATTGGCGGCGTGCAAACCGCGCCGGGAGTGATTGTAAAAAACAATGTCACCGGAGCTTCAGGACATATTCAGGCCAGTGCGGATCAGGGCGGAACCGCAGGGTTGTTTTTTGCCCCTGATCCCAAAGCGGTTTTTGGACTATTCATCCATCTGGATGCGTTTAACTTCATTGCTGATAAACAGGCAATTGGGGATCAAAAGACTAAAGTCACGCTAGGATCGAGTGTTGCGGCAACAGTGGTGGAACTGGTTCCCGGTGTCTCGATGGCCATGCATTTCACAGACAGTTCCTATATTTCACTGGGCGCTGGAATGGGTGCCCGCTATCTGGATCTTTCCGGAAATATTTACCTGACTGAAGACAGTCAGGTTGAAACCTGCACCACCGGAGCCACAGAACTCAACGCACAAGTCATGCGCGCCAACTGTAAGCGTGTTACCGTCAACCAAATCCTGCAAACCACAACGACCGTGATGCTGGCTGACGTGAAACTGGGTGATTTTCTGCTTCAATATTCTGTGGCGACCTCCAACCTCCAGGGCACTTCCCAAACCAAGGAAATTGATAAAAAAATCGGTGATTTCCAATATCAGGTTTCCATGACAACCATCAAGCTGGTGTATGTCTACATGTTCTGAGTTTCTTGCAAAAGCCTGCCAGAAAATTTCGCTGAAACCCTCAAAACCAAACCCAATCTGAAAACTTTGGTTTGTAAAAATCCCTCACGTTGTTCTGTTAGACTCTTATCAAGAGACTAACCATAAAATACAGGACACACTGACTCATATCAATTGAGGCGATCCATACCGCCCATCATGCGAATCCGCTCTTCAGGGGTGACAATTTCCAAAATCCGGACTCCGAATTTTTCATTGACCACCACGACTTCGCCTTTGGCAATCAATTTGCCACTGACAAACAGATCCAGATCTTCTCCCACAAGTCGATGTAATTCAATCACAGACCCCTGCCCCAAAGACAGTAAATCGCCAATTTTCATTTTGGACCGACCTACTTCAAAGGTCACATTGAGTTGCATATCCAGCAGAAAATTGACATCAATTTCAGCGTCTGGCTCTGTGACTGCTGATGGAACAGCGGACTGGACAGAATTGATCAGAGACTGGATATCCCCCTGGTTCATCTGGGTGCTACCCATTCCTGAACTGGGTTGGATTTCATTGAGCAACTCGTCAATGTTCACCTCGGCGGGTTTTCCGCCACCTGAAGTTTGCTGGATTTCGGCCAGCAATGAAGCCATGTTGGAATCAAGTTCATCATCATCCAGTTCAGCATCTGAAGCATTGACTCCGGCAAACTGATTGCTGTCAAGAAGTTCATCAATGAGATTTTGATCGACGTTAGACTTGCGGGTGGTGCCACTGGAAGGGGTATCATCCGGAGAAAATGACGTATTCAGTAGCGCATCGATATCATCCTGCGCCATGGAACCACCAAAGGCAGATTCTTTTTTTTCTTCTTTAGGCGCACTGTCCCCGGCAATATCAAAATTTCCATTCAGCAGCGCATCAATGTCAGCCTGGTCCATTGCCATAAGAACTCATTCTCCCGGAAATTGAAGGATGTGATTCAGATGTTTCCTGAATTTATGTGATTGTCATTCTGAAGCAACACTATCGTGCGTCTCTACGAGTTGGAGTATCCAGCGATTGCGAAGTTCAGGAGGATTATCGCAACTGATGGGACTCTCAAATGTTTTTCGTATCAGGCTCAAGGTCAACGATTTGACAGGATTCGTAGTTGGCGAAGTGAGTTCGATGTCGCAAATCAGATTTTCGTTTTCCATTCTGGTCTGACGCAACACAGGACGTGCATCAAAACCCTGTTCATAACAAAATTGCCGGGCATAGGCGTCAGCAATCTGAGAAATGTCATTCAACCACGCATTGCCCCGATAGGCCGGACCATACACACGGTTTTGCAACAACATAGTGACCCATGTGGAAACATTTTCCCCGGTCAACCAGCCATAAACGTCTGCCTGGGGAAACACCATGGCTGTAGCGGCAAAGCGGTGCCCGCCAAGGTGAGAGCTTTCCCAGACATCAATGTCCGGGTGGGCAATTTCGTTTCGAAGTGACTGATAAATTTTCTGTCCATACCTGGCACAGCATTTATCATGCCGACCATGGGTGCATACGAAAATTTGAAGATTGTCCACCGGAGCCGGGGGAAACTCCTTCAGCGGGGTGCCTCCGACATGGTTTTCCAGGACCTCCATCAAACTGTCGCGTGGAACATTCCGATATTGTCTGGAATCTGGAAAAATCATCACGGTGTGTTGTTCCGGTGATGTCCGGGATTGGCTGATGAGACGCAATTGAACTTTTCCCTGGAGCCGTTTTTCCTGTGCCTCAAGCCATGGTGCCAGTTTTTCAGGAATAGCAGGCGTGTCCAGCGCGTCATACCCCCATTGCGCTTTGGGCCATGATATAAAAACAAACATTTTTGCGTGAGGCGCTGTACCCGCAAGGGGTTCTTTGAGTGCTAACGCTTTATCAGTACAGAATACATCATGAGAAAATGAAGTCGTTTCCATAAGGCCATTTCATAGAGATTCAAAAGGGGATTCAAAGACATCAACAGAAAAATCAGGCAACTTCCAGTTCCAGATCACTTTGTTGCTGGATATTCCATTTTTCAACACTGAGTTCAAAATCATCATGGATGGTGCAGTGGATCGGCCCCATGCTTTCAAGTTGAACGACACGGATGATTTTCATTTTGGCCATCTCGAGCATCGCCATGAAGGTAAGAATGATGAACGATTTTGAGAGATCTCCGGTAAACATGTCTTCAAACAGAATTTGAGGAGAAAGCCAGAATTTATCAATCAGTTCATTGATCCGGTCTTCAATCCGGTATTTTTCCATTTCCACGATATGTGTTGTGATTTTGGGGCGGCGTTCCATCACCCGCTGAAAGGCTTCCATGAGGGCGTAAATGGAAACTTCTTCAAACACGGGATCTTTTTCCTCAATATCAGCCAGCAGAATTTCCTCCTGCTCAGGCCGGCCAAACACATCCCGTCCCAGGATATCCCGGACAGACAATTTATAGGCCGCGTCCTTGTATTTCTGATATTCAATCAGTCGGAGTCTCAGTAATTCTTCAGGGTCGTCCTCATCCGGCACAACTTCTTCGGTTTTAGGTTTGGGCAGGAGTCTGCGGGATTTGATGAGAATGAGCGTGGCGGCAATATCGAGAAACTCACCCGCGATATCCAGATTGATGGATTGCATGATGTTCAGATAAGACAAATAAGATGCCGTCAAATCGGACAGACGGACTTCGTAGATATCCAGTTCTTTTTTACGAATCAGGTGCAGAAGTAAATCCAGCGGACCTTCAAACACTTGCAACTTGATTTCAAGGGGGTTATCCGGGTTAGGAAAAATGGCAAATTCTTCAGGAATCGCTACGGGATTCATCGGCTTTCTTTTCTCACACGCTGGGGCGGAATGATTTCTTCAATCACTTCCTTGTGCAGTTGTTTGGTTTCGTTGGCTTTGTGATAACGTTTTTCAACAGTGGTGGTGACTTCCAGCAGGTCTTCCTGATTATGAATAATGTAAGGTCGAATGAACAGGAGCAAATTGGTTTTTTCCACTTCATCCTCACTGTTCCGGAACAACCAGCCAATCAACGGCAAATCGCCAAAGCCCGGAATTTTGGTGCCTGTCTTGCTCACTTTTTCATTGATCAAGCCACCAAGAGCCACAATCTCACGGTTACCGGTCAACACTGAGGTTTCCAACTCACGTTTGAGTGTGACAACACCAGCCTGATCGACTTCAACCGGACGGGCGACAATATTGCTGGATGTTTCCTTAATTTGCAAGAGGATGCTGTCATCGCCACTGATTTGTGGCTGGATCGTTAACATAACTCCAACATCACGGTATTCAATCTGTGTTGTACGGTTGCCGCTTGCGTCCACCACCGAGTTGGTTCCCACTGGAACCACCGTGGCCACATTGATGGTCGCTTCTTCATTATTCAGCATGAGGAGTTGAGGGTTTGCCAGAACATTGATTTCCGAATCACGTTGTGTGGCATTGATGAATGCGCTGAAGGTAAAAAACTGCTCTCCCCCCATTTTGATACTGCCGCCAACCGTTCCCAGGGTAAAATTTCCAGTGTTGGAAATGGCTTCTGTTGCTGTCAGCGGTTTGCCATCAGGAAAGCCACCGACAGAAGCACCACCCGTCCGGGGTGCCGCCGCATTCCAGTCTACGCCCAGTTCCAGGCTTTTGCTGAGTGAAACCTCCACAATCATGGCTTCCACATAGACCTGCAATCTGCGAGAGTCCAGTTTTTCCACAACACGGTCCATGGTTGAAAAGATCTCGGCAGGACCAAAAACCAGCAAGGAATTGGTTGCTTTGTCAAAACTGATGGACACCTCACTTTTTTTCTGTGAGCCGGATGCCGGTGCCGCGTCTTTATTTCCACCGGCGACATCTGTAATTCCTCCAGTGAGTTCTTTCAACAGTTTGGAGACGTCTTCCGCAATGGCGTATTTGAGCGTATAAACCTTGAAATTGCCGCTACCTTCGCCCACGGGCACATCCAGTTTTTCCAGCAGGTCAGTCGCTCGTTTTGTACTTTGAGGGTCGGCAATGATCAGCAGGGCATTGAGCCGTTTTTCCGGAATGATTTTAATGTTGCTGACCGCGTTTGCATTACTGCCGCCCTGGTCGGGGCTGGCAGGTTTATTCATGGTGGATTCTTCCTGAAATACGTTTTTCAGCATCGCGGCGGCATCCTGTGCAGACGCATATTCCAGACGATGAAATGTTGTCTGAAAACTTCCGGAACTTTCAGAAATATCCAGCTCCTCCAGCAAGGCCAGAATCCGTTGAACCGAGAAACTGTCAGCGACCAGCAGTAAGGCATTCAACCGGGGTTCCGCGATAATCGTGACACGACTGTCGGGTGAGGCCTCGCCTTTTCCTTTTCCAGCAACCACCCTGTCTGAAAACACACGAGACAGCAAGGAGGCCATCGTGTTGGCTGAAGCGTATTTCAAGGGATGCAACTTGACCTGAACATCTCCGCGAGACACATCCAGTTTATCAATCAGATTGTCAATTTCCTTGGTAGTCAGAGGATCCGCGATAATGATCAGCGCGTTCAGATTATCAAACGGGATCACCTTGGTGGGAATGGCAATCGGTGGGTTGCCCGCATTGGCATCACCAGCCGGTACAGGTTTGGCCAGTTGAGACTGATTGCTATAAATCTGGGTCACGATGGATCCAACCTGGCTGGCAGAAGCAAATTTGAGTTCCTTGACGGTCAGGGTCGCGCCAATTCCCTGCGCTCTGACATCCACTTCCTCAATAAACTGGATGATCTCCTCAGTCACATTTTTGTTGGCCAGAATGATGATGGCGTTGAGTTGTTCTTCCATCATGAGTTTGATCTTTTCACGTCTTCCATTGTTGACCATATTGGAAAACAGACTGGAAACCGTGTTGAACACATCTTTGACCTGCCGGTTCTTCATGTTGTAAATTGTGACAAGTTGTTTGCTCACTTCCGGTTCACGAACATCCAGATATTTGATGATGTCCGTAACACGTTCCACATTGATCTGGGTGTCAATGATCAACAGCATGTCCAGGGGTTCATAGGTGATGATGATTCCGGATTTCGAAAAAATCGGCGCAAGTGCCGCTTTCAATTGCTGAAGATCCGCAAACTGAATCTGTACCAGCCGCATCATAAAGGTATTCTGTGGATCATCAATGCGGACATTGCCCGTGATGAGCGGTAGTTTGGAATATTTGGCATTTTTTTCTTCCAGAATTTCAACTACATTGCTGTTTTCGCGACGCACCATGGTCAATCCCTGGGCAGCAAGGAGTTGTTCAAAAATAAAAAAAGCGTCCGCAGCGGTCACTTTGATATTCGGTGGCGATGTGATGGACATTTTGCCCTTCAAATCATTCTGCTTGTAAACAAAAACTGTTTCTGTCTCGGTGGCGATTATTTTTATAAACTGTTCCAGATCGACTGTCGGTGGCAGGTTGATCAGAACCTTTTCCTTGTCTTTTGTTTTTGGAGGGGCTGTTTTTTTGGGGGGAGGAGGAACCGGCTTGGGTGCTTCTGCTACAGGTGTTGCTGCCGGTGTTTCCTGAGCTTGAACCATAGAAATACCGCCAAGGACAATGCTCACGAGCAGTAATAAAAAACTGTGTTTCAGGAATGATTTCATAAAATAATTTTCCATCGAGTGTTAATCAAAACCTTGCGTCATTCTTAGTGGATCCAGCCAACCAGGTTGCCCACTTCCAGTCAAGGGGCGTTGTGATTTTAATATTTGTTTCTTCTCCGGGAATCATGGCAACTTCATGCCCCAGATGTTCCACAAGAGAAGCATCATCCGTGACTTTCCGGCCATCTTTTCTGGCCTGGTCATTGGCTTGCAACAATAGTTCCGTTCTGAATCCCTGAGGCGTCTGAGTTGCGAAAAGGATGGAGCGATCCACTATTTCAGATTTATTTTCTATTCGCCGCCGGATTGTATCCTTGAGCGATATCACAGGCACTGCCGCCGCACTGGTTTCGCAGGCCTCAAGAATCCGGTCAATGAGTTCATGGCTAAACAGGGGACGGGCACCATCATGCACCAGAATCCATGCTGGCAGAGATTCTTTACGGATCATTTGCAGGGCATTCCAGACAGAATCCTGACGTTCCTCACCACCATAAACCATCCGAATCTGATCCCCCATTGGCTGAGTCATTGTCCGAATTTCAGCTTCATCTTCTTTGGCAATCGCTAAATAAATCGACTTGATTCGAGGATGAATTAAAAATTTTCTGAGCGTGCATTCCAGTATGGTTTCATTGCCTAGAGACAGAAACAGTTTGTTTTTTCCGGCACCCATACGTTTTCCCTGTCCAGCCGCAGGAATAATGACGATCGTATCCGGGGTTTTCATAATTTTAATTACCAATATGGGTTCTGTTTTTCAAAAACAAATGCAAAACGCAAGAATCCGTTGCGAGGGATTTTCAAGGGTATTTATGAGCTTTAATATATTCATTCCCTTGTTTCAAGAGAAAGTTTGCAAGGTTTCAGACAGGATTTGGTGTTTATGCGAGATTGAGGAGGATCTGTCACGAATAAATTACAGCGACATTTATTTTATTTGAGGGCTTTGATAGGAGGCTGTCTTGAACTATTTAGGGCTAAAAAAACATTTTTCGAGGGTGCCCTGTAATTTCAGAGAAAATTTCTTGAAAATATATTGACGGAGACCTGAAAATTCCTATCCCCGCCGCAAGCGGACGGGGTATTACGGAATTTTTTCCCTTCATTCTGAAGCTATAGCTCAGGAAATTTTCTGGGGTGCTGGAATTTGTCCAAATCGTTTCATTAATCCGCCAATGATTAATAGGGTGAGAACATACACAATCAACTGGATTCCTGAGGGTCGATCATCATAGCCAATCAAGGTATGAAACAATTCGCCAATCATGGAATTTTCTGACAAAAGAGACGAGGTATCCCACACCACAGGTGCGATGGGGGAGATCATTCCGGCCTGAACCAGATAGACGGTGGCTTGAGATGCCATGCCCGCCGCCAGTAACAGAAGCAACCAACCCGTCACGGTAAAGAAGTGACGTGAAGGAACCTTGAGCAGTCCAAAATACAGCAAGACACCAATGACCACACCACCGGCCAGGCCAATACCGCCACCGGCCATCATCAGGGAAACATCACTACCGCCAGCGGCAATTCCATACAGAAACATGACCACTTCAGCGCCTTCTCGTAAAACAGCAATTGCGACTACGGCCTGCAACATAAGCAAGGACTTTGTGCCTTCCGCAACTTCTCGACCAACCGTGCTCATTTGTTGCGCCATTTCACGCCCATGCCGACTCATCCAGATGTTATGCCATCCTAGCATTACGACGGCAATACCAAGCACACAGGCGTTAAACAACTCTTGTCCCACACCTTCAAGGGACATTGCGATCGATTGGGCAAAATACGCCACTATACATGCTCCCGCGAGGCCTGAGGCAACTCCACCCATAATCCATAAACCCCTCTGTTTGACTTCTTTGGTGGCGGCCATGACAATACCAATGATCAACGCCGCCTCAAATACTTCCCGAAATACAATGACCGCTGAACTTAACATGATTCCTCATTTTTTTGGAAGTTGTTGAACTCAAAATTCTCTGTGAATTTATTAAATATAGTTGTGGTTTGGGGCAGTGTACGAGTCATTTGGCGATAATATTACCTTTTGCGGATTCCTCATGAAACTCACCCACAAAAGGATAGGTTCCCTTCTCCAGAGGACCAAGGAATAATATGATTTTTCCTTTCGCTGGAATAATTTTTTCTCTGTTCAGCGAATGGCTTTCGAATTCTTCAGGAGTCACGTCCTGATTTTCCACGATCAATTTGATTTTTTCTCCAGCGGGAATTTCCAGTTGAGTTGGTTCAAAGAGGTGATCCTTGATGATCAGGCGAAACTCCGGTACCTCCGCAAAGCCAGTGTTAACACTCAGAAAAATTGTTGAAATGGTTAATCCTGCCATTGCGCATAATCGCCATATGATTTTTTTCATAATTCTCCTTCTGATTCAGTTGTTGCCTGTTGCGTACATGACACATTCATGTTCACCTATTAAAATAATAAGTATAGGCGAAATGTTTATTTACACTCCGGGTCTAAGTCAAGTCCTGATCGGCAAACCAAATTATTTCTATCGTTTTTTATGGGCTAATCTTGTTGTATTGAGGAGAGTATTGATTGGCAACACAGGAGATAAATAGTTGCTGTAGCGAAACTGTATTTTTGTGTCATAGTGAACGCAAGTGAGTGACCTTAAACTTGTTATATTACTGATTTCACAATATTTAAGATCTCTCACGTTGTTCAGGATGACACGACTTCAAAATTATGCGACAGCCGCTAAATATTGAGTTTTGAAGAACAGGCGAGTTGGGAGTTGAGTACTTGTAACTACTGAGGTAATCTGGTGTGACTGAAAAAATGATAGGGTTCCATAACTCCCGGGATATTTGGAATTGATCTTGCTTGGCTGTTTCCTTAATAATATTCGTAGTATGTTTGAGACAAATACTACCCTATCCAGATATCAAGGACCTTGTATAATCTTAGATTGAGACGGAATTTCCTATGGCGGAACAAGCCAACCCCTTAAAAGACATAAGTTTCCAGTTCCAGAATTTCTTTGGTTCGCTCACGCTGGCAAAAAGAATCACCATTCTTGTCTCGTTGGGCATCATTCTGGCGGGAATGGTCACCATCGTCATTGTCTCGAATCGAGACACATGGGCACCACTCTATTCCAACATGGATCCGGGAGATGCCGCAAAAATTGTGGAAAAACTTCAAGAAAATCAAATTCCTTTCATGCTCGCGCCCGGTGGGCGAACCGTCATGGTTCCGCCGCACATGGTTGATCAGGCACGATTGACAATGGCCAGTGAAAAAGTTCTGCCCGGAAGCGGAGTAGGATTCATGGATATGTTTGGAACCCCCAGTCTCGGCGAAACAGAATTTCAACAGCAGGTAAAATACCGAATCGCTCAGGAAGGTGAACTGGCAAGATTGATCGGCAGGATCACCAATATCAAATCGGCCAAAGTCTCTCTGGCACTGCCACAGAAAACGCTGTTCAGTGATTCGCAGGAACAACCTACAGCCGCTGTTTCACTGGATGTCGCTGGAAGCTTGTCTCGTCAGCAGGTTGAAACGGTTTCTCATCTGGTCGCCGCCTCTGTGGAAGGAATGGAACCCAAATTTGTCAGAATCACAGATCAATCAGGAAACCTGCTGAGCCGTGGACTGGAAGATGAATCGCTGGGAGGAAAACTCAGTGAACACTACACCTATAAACGTCGGCTTGAAGCAAATCTGGAAAAGGAAATTCTCGATCAACTGGAACCCATTGTGGGGGTTGACCGGGTCAAGGTCAAGGTTGCGGCAAAACTCAAATTTGACAGGGAAACCGTCAAAGAACAACGCATTGATCCTGAACAAACCGCAATCATCAGTGAGCAGGTCTCCAATGAAAACTCAACAGGTTCGCGATCCATTCCTGTTGGACCCGCCGGAGTGAGTACCAATCTTCCAGAAGCAACAGGTCGTGAAGCCGCGACTGTCACCGATTTTGGCAAACAGAATTCCACCAGAAATTTTGATATCAGCCGCCAGGAAGTTTTCAGGGAATCCGCAACAGGAAAAATCATGGGCTTGAGCATTGCGGTTCTGCTGGATCATAAACATCCTGCGGTGATGGATGGAGATGGCAAGATTGTAGGCCGTGAAAACATTCCCTGGACAGTGGCGGAAAAAGAGGAAATCAGCAATCTGGTCAAAGCGGCCATCGGCTTCACCAGCAATGACGAACGCAAAGACAATGTGTTTGTGGCCAACATGTCGTTTGGAAAACCTGTGGAAGAAGATCAGCAGGCACAAGTGGAAGAAACCAGAAGACAACGAATTTTCATTCTGGATATTGTCCGCTATTCGGCTTTGGGCGTTGCGATTCTCGCACTGATCATGCTTGTGATCCGCCCGATGGTTCAACGTCTGAGCGCCAAACCCGCGGATCTCGATCTGTTGATGGGACTTCCTGCAACCATTGGCGAACTCGAGGGCGAAGAACTGGAGATTCCAACAGAACGCGAAGCGGGTATTCCACCAAGAGACAAAATCATCGACATCGCTCGTCAGGATCCGCTCAAAACAGCATCACTTATCCGTTCCTGGCTGCGGGATAAAAAATAATTCCCGACCAGCCTCTTCCCACATCACATTCCCGTTCCTGTTTCCGGTAAATCATCCCGGAAACTGCGGGGTTCATTCAATGTTGAAATATGTTCAAATTTGATTCTTCACAGGTACAGAAATTTGAATTTCCCGAATTCAGGATTGTAGAGGAACCCTCGGAAGAAGAGGGTGCGCCACCCGTCAAAAAAGTGGAACACATCCGCTCCGCGGACGCGGAAGAAATGAGAGTTGCTGATTTTCAGCCACTTGAATTTACCAATTTAAGCCCCACACATGAATCCCCGGTACTCAATTCTGCTACCGATGATGAAAAAATTATTTTGGCGGAAAATTTCAGGGTTGGAGAGTTTATCCCTGAAGCCAGCTTGCTCAGTAACGCTGAACAATATGCCAAATCCATCAGGGAAGGCGCTGAAATTTATGCGGAACGGATGAAAATTGCCGCTGAGGAAAAATACGCTCAGGCAGAACAAGTCAAACTCGATGCTGATGCCATCAAGCGCGCGGCCGATCATGATCGAACCCGACTTCTCAAAGAAACTGAAATGGAGGTGGAAAAGATCCGCAAAAAAGCCTATGAAGATGGTTTCAGGCAAGGGCAGATCGAAGGTCTCAATCAACGTTATGTGGAGGCGGAACCACAGATTCAACAACTTGAAGCTTTGTTTGACCAGCTCAAAAACCTGAGACAGGTGATCCGGTTCCAAAGTGAACAGGAGTTGGTACAGCTTGCTGTTCTTACCGCGAAAAATGTGGTCATGGAAGAACTGACGGTGAATCCTGATGTGCTTTATAATATTTTAAGAGCCGCCTTGAAGGAAATTGAGGCCCTGGGGAAAATCAGGGTATTCCTGAATCCGGAAGACTATGATTTCATGGAAAAGGCTCAGGCACAACTTCAGAACTATTTGAATGAAGAGCAGACGCTGATGATCAAACCGAGTGTGGATGTGGCTCCGGGAACACTGTTGATTGAAACCGATGAGAACATTATCAACTATGCTTTTGAAAAACAGTTTGCCGCTGTCGAAGACGCCTTGAGCCGAAAACTCGCAGAACGCCATTCCCGTCTGAATGAGGTGGATATGGACGCTTATGACTTCTCACTTTCTGAAGAACATCCTGATGCAGACACAGATCTACTCTAATCTTGGCGATTATATTGAAGAAATGCACCGGTTTCCCAAAATTCAGTTGGAAGGCCGGGTGATTCAGATGATTGGTCAGATCATCGAAGCCTATAATCCGGGTTGCTCGATGGGCAATCTGTGCCACATTTTCAATCCTGCCGATATGTCGCAAACCCTGGGCGAAATCGTTGGTTTTCGTAAAGACCGTATCCTGGTCATGCCGCTGAAAAATATTCATAATGTCGGCCCGAAATGCCGGGTGATTCCTGTGCACCGTCCACCAACGATTCAGGTTGGCGAAGGCTTACTCGGACGCGTGGTCAATCCCATGCTTGAACCTCTGGATGGACTGGGCGATATTTCTACAAATACTGATGCCCCTTTGTATCCTGAAGTGATCAACCCACTGGACCGTCCGAGGATTACACGTCCGCTGGATGTTGGAATCCGTGCGATCAATGCCAGTCTTACCTGTGGCAGAGGACAACGTGTCGGAATTCTCGCGGGTTCAGGCGTTGGAAAATCTGTTCTTCTGGGAATGATGGCCCGCTATACGGATGCGGATGTCAACGTCATCGCACTCATCGGTGAACGAGGACGGGAAGTGAAGGATTTTATTGAAAACAACCTTGGCGCTGACGGTCTCAAACGATCTGTAGTGATTGTGGCGACTTCCGATCAACCGCCATTGCTGAGGATGCGCGGGGCCTATGTTGCCACAACCATTGCGGAATATTTCCGTAATATGGGCCTCGATGTGCTGTTGACCATGGATTCTCTGACACGCTTCGCAATGGCACAGCGTGAAATCGGACTTGCCGCCGGGGAACCGCCCACCACCAAAGGATACCCGCCCTCCGTTTATTCCATGCTTCCACTGCTTCTTGAAAGAGCCGGAACAGCGGGTGAGCAAGGCAGTATCACTGGTTTTTATACCGTACTGGTTGAAGGGGATGACATGAATGATCCCATTGGAGACGCGGTCAGAGCGATTGTGGATGGCCACATCATTCTCAGTCGCAGTATCAGCGCGAAAGGACACTATCCGTCCATTGACATTCTGCAATCCGCCAGTCGGGTCATGGGGGATGTTGTGTCACCTCAATATCGTCAGTTGTCACAATTGTTGCGGCGAACTTTGGCTACTTACAGGGAATCGGAAGATTTGATCAACATCGGAGCGTATGTCAAAGGCAGCAATCCTGAAATTGATTATGCCTTGGCCAAATACCGACAGATTGAAGCCTTTTTACAGCAAAATGTGGAAGATCATTCCACATTGACAGAATGTGAAGCTAAATTATTACAGCTTTTTCGAGACAGGATGTAATCCATGGCATTGTAAGGGCGACCGGCGGGTCGCCCCTACGATTTGTGCCGGAGGAATCCTTGTAAGGGCGACCGGCGGGTCGCCCCTACGATTTATGCCGGAGGAATCCTTGTAAGGGCGACCGGCGGGTCGCCCCTACGATTTGTGCATATTGCCATAATAAAACATGAATCCGCTTCCTAACCTCCCATGATCAATAGAATAACAACCACAACGCAGAAATGGTGGCAAACCATGTTGGTCTGCTGGTCCAATGTCTATGTTTACAGGATCAATTTTCTCCTGCAAATTATTGGTCCGGCCATTGTCTTTTTTTTCATCAAATACAGTTTGTGGTTCAGCATTTTCCAGGGCGACTTTTCCCGGGAAATTGGAGGCTACACCCTTTCTTCCATGCTCGAATATCATTTGTGGACTCTGGTCGTTTCAGTCATTGGATTGGGCAACAGCGGCCATGAATTGTCCCAGGACATCCGTATGGGACGCATCACCAGTTATTTCATCTATCCGTTCAGTTTGTGGGAATTTCACATGGCCCAGTTTCTGGCAATGCAGGTCGTCAAAATATTTACCGCATCGTTGGTCATTGGCCTGAGTTTTACGTTTCTGGATCAGATTTTCACCGGATTTTCATGGCAGGCCTGTCTGAATGGCTGGTTGATGTCAATGGTCGTTGCGCTGTTCTGGTTCATGGTACAATACATGATTGGACTGCTGGCGTTCTGGTTGGAGGAAACCTGGACCTTCAGGGTGATTATTCACACCGTCACGCAGTTCTTTTCAGGGGCGATCATTCCGTTGGATCTGTATCCTCAATGGATGCGTCAGGCACTGGAATACACACCGTTTCCCTACCTTGTTTATCAACCGGTTCATGCTTTTTCCGGTCGTGCGGTCGATGTGGGCTGGAGCATCACCATTTTGTGCTTCTGGATCCTGATCACAAGTGCCCTGACACTTTGGGTCTGGAAACGAGGCGTCAGACTTTATACTGCGGCCGGGATGTAACAATGACAAATATGTGGAGCAGAATCCGACATTATTTATCGGTCTATCAGGTGTTTATTATCACCAGTCTGTCAGAAGCCATGAGCTATCGGTTGCATTTTGTCATGCTGGTGCTGATGGATTTGTTGTTCTATGGCGCAACCCTGATGTCTGCGGATATTATTTATGATCACGTTGCGCTCATTGGCAACTGGCGGCGGGAACAACTGCTGTTTTTTCTGTCGATCATGCTGATGATCAATCAGTTGCACATGACCTTTGTCAGTGAAAATTTCTGGATTTTCCCCATCCATCTACGCACCGGAACACTGGATTTTATTCTGCTGAAACCGATCCATCCCCTCTTCCCGAGTTTTTTCAGATATATCCGTGTTGGCAGTTTTTTTAATATTTTTATCACCTTGGGGATTGTGATTTATTATGGAAAACTGGTCGGTTTATCATGGCTCAGTTGGGTGGTTCTGGTGCCCTCAATCGTCATGGGATTTTTATTGCTCTCAATTCTGGAAATGACAATTGCGTGCAGTATGTTCTGGATGTTGGAAGGAACAGGGATTAATTTTCTGCGGATAGAGTTACAGCAACTTTCAAGATGGCCTGACTTCATCTATGGTTCAGTCGCGCGCCGATTACTCACGTGGGTGATCCCCGTTCTGATGATTGGAAACCCGGCAGCAAAATTTTTGATGGATGTTCATGATTTCATTCCTATGATTTTTATGGGAATCATGACAGCGTTGGTCTGGGGCTTTCTGAATTTTTTCTGGCAACTGGGACTTCGGACTTATGAGTCCGCTTCGAGTTGACTTAACCGTTCAAACACTGGATGTTTCAGCCTGATCATTGCCACGGAAAGTTCCAATGATCAGCAGAACCACGCCCAGACTGATGAAGCAATCCGCCAGATTGTTCACAAACGTAGGAATCAGGGGAATTCCATACCACAGGAAATGAAGAAAATCCGTGACAGTTCCATAAATCACCCGGTCCACCAAATTACCCATTGCTCCGGGAATCGTCAGAATCAGCGCACTTTTTGTGAACAGATCCAACTGGATCCAGTAGCGATAGAGGTAAAAAACCATTCCGCCGATGGCCAGGATGGACATTCCTGACAGTAAGGGAATCCGTATCATCGAAGGCAATCCCGCCAGAAAACCAAAACTGACTCCCGGATTTTCCACATGAGTCAATTCCAGCATATTCGGCAGCAACACGGTCACATCACCAATCGGGATGTAGAGCCGCACCAGAATTTTGACACCTTCGTCCAGCACCAGCAGCAATGCCATGATCAGAATTGAACGCTGAATGGTCATGCACCCCTGGAATATGAAGGTAAAAAAGCCAGCAGGGGAAGTACCTGTTGATCATGAGTTTTCATGTCCTTGACAACAATCTGTTGCTTTTGCAGTTCTTCAGGAAACAGAAACAGAACCTTGGACACATTGAGATCGTTGGCCTGTTGCAGAACTTTTTTCATTTTTTTCATGCTGAAATTGCATTCTACCTTGCTGCCTCTGGCAGTGAGCGCATTGGCAATTTTCAGTGCCAACGATGCTTCATCCCATGAAAATGGAACAATCATGTAATCCAGTTTTTTCCCAAGCTGAGGCAACAGGTTGAGTTCCTTGAGCATGTCCAGGATCACCACATCGCCAAACCCGAAGCCCACAGACGAGATCACATCCCCACCATACGTGGAAAGCAACGAATCATAACGACCGCCCCCGCAAATGGCCCGCTGGTTTTTGGAAGGAGTGTTCATTTCAAACACGGTTCCAGTGTAATAGGACAAGCCTCTGACAATGGTGATATCGAACTGGAAATAAGCGGCCAATCCGGACATTTCCATGGTGGAAAGAAGTTTTTTAAGATTCAGGATTCCCTCATTCTCTCCCAGTTTCTCACCCAGTTGATGTAAATCTGAGGTGGACAGATATTCCTCCAATCTGGAAATCTGATCTTCAGACAGAGATGCTTCTTTCAACAATTGACGAAAATCTTCCGGACGGAGTTTGTCTTTCTTATCCAGAATCACAAGGATGGCAGGATGTTGATCGTCAGCCACAGACAGATTGGTCAAAATCGCGTTCAGGATACGTCGATCATTGATGAATATCCGAATATGTTCCGTGGTGAGTCCCATGCTGGAACAGGCCTTGATCAGTGCGGACAACAACTCGGCTTCCGCGACAATGTGATCCTGCCCGACAATATCCATATTCCATTGAAAATGCTCACGTCGGCGACCTTTGGTCATGCGTTCATAACGAAAACATTGAGCCACAGAAAACCATTTGATGGGAAATGACAGAGCTTTCTGCTGGCTGATGATCATTCTGGCGAGGGTTGGCGTCATTTCTGGTCTCAGACTCAATTTTCGCCCGCCCTTGTCTTCAAAATTATACAACTGATCGCTGATTTCATCTCCGGCCTTGCGAATATACAATTCCTCGCTTTCCAGCACACAGGAATCATACTCTTCAAAGCCAAACATCGCGGCGGTTTCTCGCCACAAGTTAAACAGCCAGTTGCGTAAACGCATGTCGTCAGGAAAAAAATCTCTTGTTCCCTTAACAGGTTGCAGATCAATCATACATGTCCGTTATTCAAATGGATGGGGTTCAACAGCGGTGAGCATCAGGAGGTTCCAAACGCAAGTTCTATGACTTTTTTAAGATCATCCCAGACCAGTTCCATCGCTGATGGCGTGCGTAACAGATAGGACGGATGAAACGTCGGAATCACATTCCAGTTTTGATACCGCAAAACGGATCCCCGAGCCAGGGTGATGCCTGGTGCGTCCGGGATCAGGGCATGGGTTGGAACATTTCCCAGCGTGACGATGACTTTGGGATTCAACAATTCAATCTGACGCCGGATGATAGGAAAACATTGGGCAATTTCATCGGATGCCGGGACCCGGTTTCCGGGCGGGCGACACTTGACCACATTGGCGATATACACGTCAGGACGATCAATTCCCATCACCTGAATCATTTTGGTCAGAAGTTGTCCCGCTTTTCCGACAAAGGGCAGACCCTGAGTGTCTTCATCAGCGCCGGGCGCTTCACCCAGGAAAAGAATTACGGGAGACACATGACCTGAACCGAACACAAAATTAATCCGGGTTCCTCCCAGGGGACATTGCTGACATTTGCAATAGAGACGTTCCAGTTCAACCAGATCATGAATATCTTCCACTTGAGGCATAAGTGAATTATATTCACGGACAACTGGAATTTCAGGAGGGTGTGGGGTTCGTTGATTTACGGGAAATGGTTCTGGCCCGGATGAGTAATTTTCTTTCAGGAAGCGGTTTTTAACAGGGTTGCCGGAATCTGACTGAAACAAGTCGGTGGGGGAATACTCTTCACCGATATCGGCTTCTTCATTGAGCGTCGAAGTTTTCTTGACCCCTTTCATCAGCGTGCTGAGTTCAACTTTAGGGAGCGCTTCCAGATTAAGATAATTTGATTTGTGCTTGTTCAACCATTTTAACTGGTTTTCAAGATGGAGCAGGATGGTGGTGATGTCCATATTTTTTTCAGATAACAAAGATGGGAATGACTGAATTTCGATGAGTCAGGATACAACCAGCCTTTGAAGTGTCAAGGCCTGATCCCTGGTCCATATTTTGATCTTCCGGTTGGGTTCAGCGGTTAGTTGTGTTGCGAAACATGTTTGGTGTGTCATTCTGAAACTGTATGCAATAAAGACGCACGATGGTACGTCTTTACCAGAATTCTTCGTTTTTTGAATTTCCCGACAACCTGACGGTCAAAGAATATAACGGCTCAAGTCCTGATTTTTCAGCATGCTTGCCAGGCGACCATTGATATATGCCGGGGTGATTTCAAAGCTTTTTCCTGCCATTTCAGGCGCGTCAAAACTGATATCTTCCAACAGCTTTTCCATGATGGTGTGCAGTCGCCTGGCACCAATATTTTCAGCTTCCTCATTGACCCTGCACGCGATTTTGGCGATTTCCTCAATGGCGTCATGAGTGAACTTCAAGTCAACATTCTCGGTTTTCAGCAGTTCGGTATACTGGACAATCAGAGCATTTTTCGGCTCTGTCAGGATGCGGATAAAATCTTCCTTGGTGAGCGACTGAAGTTCGACACGGATCGGAAAACGTCCCTGCAATTCGGGAATAAGATCAGAGGGTTTGGCGATATGAAACGCTCCTGCCGCAATGAACAGAATGTGATCGGTTCTCACGGGACCATATTTGGTATTGACTGTCGAGCCTTCCACAATCGGCAGAAGGTCACGCTGGACCCCTTCTCTGGAAATATCGGGGCCATGGCTTGAGCCTTTGCGCATGGCGATCTTGTCCACCTCATCCAGAAACACAATTCCTGTCTGTTCGGTCCGGTGGACTGCTTCCCGGGAAACTTCTTCCATGTCGATTAACTTGCCGACTTCTTCCTGCTCCAGGATGGTGCGGGCATCGCTGATAGTGATTTTTCTGCGTTTGGATCGTTTGGGCATCATGTTTGAGATCATGTCCCGAATATTCATATCCAGATTGTCATTGAGCGAAATCGGCATGAATTCAACCACGGCTCCAGAGGCCTTCTCGGTCACATCCATTTCAATCATTTTGTCATCAAGCAGATTGTTGCGGAGTTTTTCCCTGAATTTTTCCCGGGTTGGATTCGGTTCATCACTCTCCTGGGTGCCTGTAGGCGGCAACAACAGATCGAGCAGACGTTCCTCAACAATGGTCTGGGCATGTTGGGTTTTGATTTTAACATGTTCCTGACGTACCAGATTGACAGACACTTCCGTCAAATCACGAATGATAGATTCCACATCTCGTCCGACATAGCCAACTTCGGTGAACTTGGACGCTTCCACCTTGACAAAAGGCGCATTTGCCAGTTTGGCGATCCTGCGGGCAATTTCTGTTTTCCCCACACCGGTGGAGCCGATCATGATAATATTTTTTGGTAAAATTTCCTCGCGCAGATCCTCCGCAAGCTGGAGTCGTCGCCAACGATTTCTTAAAGCGATCGCAACCGCTTTTTTGGCGTCTTTCTGGCCAATGATATAACGGTCAAGAGAGTCCACAATCTGACGTGGTGTCTGGTCTGCGTTGGTGGCTGATGTTTCCATGGGATGTTCTCTAGAAAGATAGTTCTTCATAATGGATATTCTGATTGGAATACAGGCAGATTTCTGAAGCGATGATCATTGATTTCTGGACGATTTCTCTGGCCGACAAGGGGCTATCCTTGAGCGCCCGAGCCGCCGCAAGAGCGTACATCCCGCCAGAACCGATGCCGATAATGCCATCTTCCGGCTCAATCACATCTCCGTTGCCGGTAATGATCAGGATCGCTTCGGAACTGGCCACAGCCAGCAATGCTTCCAGATTTCTGAGAATTTTATCGGTGCGCCATTCTTTGGCCAGTTCCACAGCAGAGCGCAATAATTTGCCATTGTACTGTTCCAGTTTTTCATCAAATTTTTCAAACAGGGTAAACGCGTCTGCGGTTGAACCCGCAAAGCCTGCGATGACTTTGTCATTGTGAGCCAGTCGTATTTTACGGGCATTGGTTTTCATGATGGTGTGACCTTGTGTGACCTGACCATCGCCAGCCATTACGACCTGATTGTCTTTTCTAACGCATAAAATGGTTGTCATAGATTTCCAATTTCTAAAAAGAAGGGGATTGAATGGATAACTTCATCAGAGGAGAGCTGTGTCCAGTGGTTACGTTTCAGGCTCCTGATCTTTCATCGGTGGAGTCGCTGTTATTGTCAGAGATTGGTAATACCGATTCATCACTTCCTGAAAAACGGTTTTTAGTGGAATTGAATGTTCTTCGGCAATTCGACGGCAGTCTTCATATTCCGGCTTGAACGATCGGGAAATTCCATCGCCTGAGACTTTTCCCTGGACCATTCCCCAGGAAGTTGCCACCTGAATCATCTGCCGGGGCCATACCTTACGATAATATTTTTGATAGCGCAACCCGATAGTTGTGGTTTCACTCCTGATTATTTGATGAATCTGATCCCGGATTTCCTGTGGATACAATACCTGGAGCATTGTTCCGGGACGATTTTTTTTCATATAAACAGGAACAAACCAGACATCCAGTGCCCCATTTCTTAGCAACTGTTCCTGGACCCATCCCAGCCATTCCCCGGAACAGTCATCCAGATTCACTTCCGCACATTCCACTGTCGGCTGATCAGAAGACCTCGCCGGAGTTCCCAACGTGGCTCTCAAAATATTGGGAACTTCGCTGAAATCTTTGGTTCCAGTACCAATACCCGTGCGAAGAACCACAAATTCCAGTGCTGCTGGTCGGGGCTCAGCCAGTGCCGATAATACTGCCGCCCCCGTGGGCGTGGTCCGTTCAAACGGCAATTGATCCCAAATCACGCTGAAACCGCGCAAAAGTTCCAGTGTGGCCGGTGCGGGAACCGGGAGTTCACCATGCTGACTCATGACAGTGCCGGATCCAAGCGGAATACTTCCTACATAAATTTTCTCAATATTGAAATATTCCACCCCGACAGCAATGCTCACAATATCCGCAATGGAATCCCAGGCACCCACTTCATGAAAATGTACGGTTTCAGGAGAAACGCCATGAATTTTACCCTCAGCAATGGCCAGTTTATGAAATATGTTGATCGCTGTCGCTTTAATTTGAGGGCTCAATCCTGATTGTTCCAGCATGACACGAAGCGAAGCAAAGGTCTGATGCGAATGTTGGTGGATCAGTGGTGTTTGCTGATTTGTTGCCGACAATGGAACGGCATAAGCGGGTGGGAAAACCTTGAACTGGATGCCTGTGAGGGAATGGCGGGTTTGAGACGATGCTGACATTTCCAGAAGCCCCACTGGCAGTTTTGCCAAATTTTCACGAAGCACTTCGATGGGAAGCCCCAAGTCAAGGAAACATCCTGTCAGCATGTCCCCGGCAATCCCGCCGACAGGTTCCAGATAGAGAATATTACCCAGGGATTCCAGCTCAGGCATATCTTATTGCTGGGGTTCTTCGTGAGGGGTATTGCGGTAATAGGCCATAAAATACTCCACTCCGCTCCAGAGAGAAATGACCGCCGAAGCCCAGAGCAATACCAGACCGATGATGTGAAACGGGATATGCCAGGTATCATGATGCACAATCAGAAAGCCAATGGAAATCATTTGAATCAATGTTTTGAGCTTTCCGGCCCAGCTTGCGCCAATCACCAGACCATCCACTACCGCGATGGAGCGGAGTCCGGAAATAGCAAATTCACGGGAAATCAGAATCACGGTGGCGATGGCGGGAGCACGATCCATGGCAACCAGCAAAACCAGAATGGAGGAAACCAGAACTTTGTCCGCAATGGGATCCAGCAATTTTCCAAGAGGGGTGGATTTTCCCTCAAAACGTGCCAGCACACCATCCAGATAATCAGTAAAACAGGCGATGGTGTAAAGCACTGCCGCGGCAAACAAAATTCCGGGAGTATCAATCCAGATCAGCAGATAAATGACAGGAATCAAAAACATTCTTGCCACAGTGAGTTGGTTGGGAGTTACCAGCTTTGAGAGTAAACCGAGCATAAATCAATATCCATCTTGAGTTATTCAATCATATTCATTAATGAAGGCTGTAAAAGATTTTAATGGAATAGTCCATAGTAAATTTGGAAGCCTGAAAAAATTAACGCAACTGGAGTGGACATTATGAAATTTGCGGTGCTGGGCTGGAGTTATCGACAAACTCCGGTAGAACTGAGGGAAAAAATCGCACTGACGCCCCAGCAGCGCTTCTCACTCGCCTATGATCTGAAACAACAGTTTGAACTTGAAGAACTGCTGATCCTCTCCACATGCAACCGCACAGAATTCTATTACCGTGCGGTCCAGCCAAGGCACGTCAGCCAACAAATTTTAAAATATTTAACCGACTTCTGGAAAAATCCTGACATCGGGAATCTGTCCTATCAGGAATATGACATGGATGCCGTCCGGCATTTATTCCGTGTATCCGCCAGCCTGGATTCCATGATTCTGGGCGAACCTCAAATTCTGGGACAAATCAAGGACGCGTATCAGGAATTTCAGGAAATGGATATGACGGGACGTGTATTCAAATCGCTGTTTCCTAAAGCGTTTTTTACAGCAAAACGCGTCCGCACAGAAACCCAGATCTCCAATTTCGCGGTTTCCATCAGTTTTGCCGCAGTGGAACTGGCACGACAGATTTTTGATGATCTGGAGAAGCGCAGTGTGATGATCATCGGTGCCGGTGAAATGGCCGAACTTTCAGCAAGACATCTGATCAAATGCGGTGTTTCCCGACTGCTGGTAACCAATCGAACTTTTGCCAATGCTGTCAAAATGGCCGAACGCTATAAGGGGTCAGCCATTCAGTTTGAACAGATGGCGGGCTATCTGCCCAATGTCGATATTGTGATTTCCTCCACGGGTGCCAGTCACCACATCATCACAGAAAGTACTGTCAAAAAGTGCATGAAGCTTCGCAAAGGCGATCCCATGTTTTTTATTGATATCGCGGTTCCGCGAGACATTGATCCCCAAATCAATAATATCTCTGACGTATTCTGTTACGATATTGATGATTTGCAGAATGTGGTGGACCGGAACCTGAAAGAACGTCAGAAAGAAGCAGAACTTGCGGACCATATTGTGGAAGAGGAAATCATCAAAACTCATTCATGGTTCAAAACACTTTCATCGGTGCCTACCCTCAAGGCCTTGCGTAAACAATTCCATGACATTGGTGAAGATGAACTTTTCAAAACACTGTCAAAACTGAAAGGCCTGGATTCCCAGCAACAGGATGCTGTGAAATATCTGGTCTATAAAATCATCAACAGGCTGCTGCATGCGCCCTCCACCAACCTTAAAGAGGCAAGTCACAGAGATGACGTGCATCTTTATCTCGAAGCACTTTCGGATCTGTTTGATCTTTCACCGGCGGAACTCTCCATTGAAAATCTTGCGGAAACACCTGCGTTAAAACTCCTCAATCGACGTTAATTTCAGGAACTCATGACAACTACAACTCTGCGTATTGGAACACGAGGCAGTCAACTGGCTTTATGGCAGGCCAACTGGATCCGCGATCAGATCCTCGCTAAATTTCCGGAAATTATTGTGGATCTGGTCATCATTAAAACGACCGGTGACATGATTCAGGACAGACCCCTGTCTGAAATCGGGGGCAAAGGATTGTTTGTTAAGGAAATTGAAACAGCTCTGATGGAAAACAAAGTCGATCTGGCTGTGCACAGCATGAAAGATGTTCCCTCCTGGTTGCCTGAACCTCTGGAAATTGCTGTCATTACCAAACGTGAACATCCGGGTGACGCGCTACTCTCTGAAAAATATAAGAGTCTCGAAGAACTCCCTTCAGGCGCACGGATCGGCACCAGTTCACTCCGCAGGTCCTCCCAGTTGAAAGCCCTTCGAAATGACCTCATTATTGAACCGTTACGTGGAAATGTAGACACCCGACTGAGGAAACTGAAGGAAGGTCACTATGATGCAATCATCCTCGCTTATGCCGGACTCAAAAGACTCGGGCTGGATTCCCATGTAACCCGGATCATTGATCCATCGCAAATGTTGCCAGCCGTTGCGCAGGGAATTGTCGGGATCGAGGTGAGAAAACAGGATGCAAAAACGCTGTCCTTTCTTCAGCACCTGCATCACCATGAAACAGCAGCATGTCTTGAGGCCGAACGCGCGTTACTGGTTCGTCTTGAAGGAAATTGCCAGATCCCACTGGCTGGTTTTGCCCGGTTGAATGACCACACCGTCACACTGGAAGGCCTGCTGGCATCACCGGATGGTGCCACCCTGATTCGCCATACCATGTCCTCACCGGAAAGTGACGGCCAACAGCTTGGCAAGGCTATGGGCGATTATTTACTGGCTCATGGCGGCCATCAGATTCTGGATCAACTAAAATCCACCCATTAAGAAGAACCTACCTCAATTTTCAGTTTTGTAGAGACGTGCGATTCGCGCGTCTCTACGCATGCCTGCCAGCAAAATTCCAAGCATCCTTATTTCAGAAATCCGCGATCATGTTTTAAAGAACGACATTGTATCCTGAAGTTGGGTGGCCTGAGCGGATAATTCTTCAGAGGTAGATGCCAATTCTTCAGAGGCTGAAGCATTCTGTTGGATCACCTGATCCAGTTGCTGGAGAGCCCTGTTGATTTGTTCCGCTCCGGAATTTTGTTCATTGCTGGAGGCCTTGATTTCCTGGACTAATTCTGCGGTTCGCTGAATATCGGGCACAAGTCGTGCGAGCATTGCTCCAGCCTTTTCTGCCACATTCATGGTGTTGGAAGATAATTGTGTTATTTCGCCTGCGGCAGCCTGACTGCGTTCCGCAAGTTTGCGAACCTCAGACGCGACCACAGCAAACCCTTTTCCATGTTCGCCGGCCCGTGCGGCTTCAATTGCCGCATTGAGTGCCAGCAAATTGGTTTGGCGTGCAATTTCTTCAATGATCGAAATTTTACTCACAATTTCTTTCATGGCATCCACTGACTGAGAAACGGCGGTTCCTGTTTCTTTGGCATCCATGGCGGCTTTGGTGGCAATTTTTTCAGTTTGCTGGGCATTTTCAGAGTTTTGTTGAATATTGGAACTCATCTGCTCCATCGACGCGGAAGTTTCTTCCACTGACGCGGCCTGTTCCGTTGCCCCCTGTGACATTTGCTGGGATGACGAAGTAAGCTCCTGACTTCCTGAGGTGACATTGTCCGTCGCGGTCTTCACCTGACTTACAATCCCCAGAAGATTATGCACCATATTTTTCAGGGCGTCTGCCAGCATGCCCATTTCATCTTTTTGGTTCACATCAACTTGAGCGGTCAGATCTCCATTGGATATTTTCTGGGCAAATTCAACGCCACTTTTAATGGGATAGGTGATTGAACGAGTGATAAACATCGCAAAAATAATGCCGATGATGAGTGCGGTCACACTGATGGAAACCACACTCATTCTGGTTTTGGCTGCGTCATCCAGCATCAGCTTTTCCGACACCGTATTATCTGTCACGGTCTGAACCATCTGGTGTAGCAGATCTTTCACCTGTGCCAAATATTTTGTGGTTTCTGAAGCGTAGAGTTCCCGTGCTTGTGTCATCCCCTGAAGCCTTTCCTGAGACCGATTCTCCATTTTGCCAATATACTGACGGACGATCAACAGTTTCGATTCTACTTCATCATGATAGTGTTTTTTGGCAAGACCTGCCTGGCCTTCCCTGAGAGACTGATCAATTTTTTTACCGGCTTCGTGGAGAGCTCTGTGTGGCGCTTTCACTTCCTCAATCAGTCCAGCCAGAACAGAATCAGAAGAGCTGATTGACTCAGCCTGTTCTCCATAAAGAAAATGGCCAAAGTTGCATTCAGTGTAATCCAATTGAACATTCACCTGTTTCTTTTCTGTCAGGATTGAATCCAGTAACTGCTGTGCCCAGGCTAGATGTCCAGCTTCCTGCTTGGCAAAGAAGGTTGGCAACGTAATATCGGCCTGTTCATAAACCTTTTCAATTTTTACAGCCGACTCATGCAGTTTGCGGTGTGGTTCTTCAATAGAGTTGAACAGCCCTCTCAACGCCGGTACAAACGCTTCTGCTTTTTTGCGCCCCTCACCATAAAACCAACGGCCAAAGGCACACTCACGCGGGTCTTTTTGTACGGTCAACTGGGTGACTTTATCGTCATTCAGGAAATTACTCAGAGCAATCGACCAATTCAAATGATCCACCTCTCTTTGCAATAGTTCTCCCCGAAGTCGATTTCCTTCAGCGGATTCAGTGCCATTCGAGACAATTTGGTCAATTCCGATAAAGGCCCAGAAACCAACCACAGTCAGCATGATCAAAACCCCACCGATTCCGGAAAAAATCTTGATGCCGATTTTTATATCTTTCCAACTCATACAATCTCCTTTGTCTTGTTTATAATTTTTTCCAGGGTGGAAGTACGTCCAGGCGAAGCCGGTTTATATTCTCATTCTGGAAACCTGAAACCTCTGTGACAACCTTGATTATTTGCAGGTCATGCCAATCATCTTCTTGCTAAGGAACGTTCAAAAAATATCATAGGAAACTTTCTGGTTACGAACGTCCCGTTCGTAACCGTTCCATGACCCATCTCCAGTGGGTGCGAAGCTGAGCTTCGCCTGTTGGATAACGTGCCCCACGGGACGTAGGGCACGAGCAAACTTTTACAACTTATTCTTTTGCCCTTCCTAAAGAAAGATATGTCAGATTCTTTCACTGAATGGCAAGGACAAGGATCTCCTGTTTAAGTTCTTATCAAAAATGTAAAAATGATAGCAATAGAATTTCAAAAGGATTCTCGGAAAAAATATCCACGTTTTTTCATTGTGGTTTACTAACTCATGTTACGTGAACAGTTTTATGCGTACGCAAATGAATGACATAGCATAGAAACAGAACCGTTAACTGACCATAACTGAGGCCTTGATGATTCCCATGAGCTTGGGGTAAGGCCACGGCTTTCTCATAAAAAATAGGCCTGTCATTTTCGTGTAACAAATAGAGAGTACAAATTTTACCCAGGATCCTATGAATAAACTCAACTCAAAAAAACGATAAAATCATTTTACGACGCCTTAAA